>JAPKBW010000002.1 GCA_028823235.1 Longimicrobiales bacterium
TAGCCCAGCATCAGATCGTCGTGGTGCGGCTCGGTGTGCAAGAAACGCGTCTTCGCAAGAGTCTTGGTCCCCCGCTCGATCTTACTCGCCAAACGGTCATGCACCATCTGGCCCAACGCTTCGGCCTTCTCCGGCCGACGCGCCAATAGCGCGGTACCAAAAGCGTCGGCTGCGAAATCCACCTCCGTCAAGTCGACGACCTTCTTGCCCAAATCGCTGGCCAGGTCCACGACGATCTTCTCCACCGCCTCGTCGTCAACCTCGTCGCGTTGCTCAAAAAGCACCAATTGGCGCACCTTAAGCGATTTCGCCGCGCCTTGCGTGATATAAAAGCGCGCCATCGGCAAACGGTGCAACGATGAGGCCGGATAACTCACGCCAGCCTCTTCTTCGATCGCCGCCGCGACAATCCCGGCCTTAGCCTCACCGGCAGCGACAATTAGCGCGCAGCAGTCTTTGTTATGGACTATCGTGCCCAGCCCGATGGTGATCACTAGCCTTTTACGCGCCACCTCGATACCACCGAGATCACTTGCAGCCGCCGCCTGTGTCTCGTAGTTAAGGCCCGTTAGCCGAGTCGTTGAAAAATGGTCCGAGCCGCGCACATTAAATCCGACATGCCCGTCGGGACCAATGCCGCCCAGGAAAAAACCGATGCCGCCTAAGGCGCGAACCTGCATTTCAAACTCTTGGCACCACTGATCGACGCGGTGCAGTACATCTTGCTGGACCTGCTCAAGACCCGGGCGGACTGCCCGGTGACGCAGCGAAAGATCCACTTCGCCGCCCGGCCAGACCTCGCTTAAAGTCTCACCTGGCTTAAGGCCTATCTCGGCGCAATTGATCAGTAGCGCCTTGGCTGGGTCGAGGCCAAAACCGTCAATATAGAAGCGGTTCACATAGGAGTAGAAGCTATTGTCCTGGCCGGGTTCAATGGGGTAGAATTCGTCGATTTGCACAAAGTGCAGGCTGTGCAGATCCGGTTTGCGGTTCGGGTCAATCCCCGCTTCTTCGAGTTCGCGGATGATCTTCGCCTCGCCCCAATGCGCCATCAAATGCTCGACCCAGCGGATAAAGTGCTCGGGGGTCTTGCCCGTCGGCAACGAGATCACTCCGCCGGGGTGGTCCTGGGCCCATTCGATAAAGCGCATCGCCGCCAATTTGCCCAACGCCGGAAAATTCTCGACCACGATGGTGTTGATCTTCTCGGTCGGAGGATAGATCTCGGCAAAAGGCGAAGCCTCGACGGCCTTGCGCTCGACTACGGTCAATTCCCCTAGACCTGCCATATGCTTCAACTCCTCTCGCTGGAGGCCTGGATGACCCCTCGGGTCTCGCGCGCAATCACCAATTCCCCTGCGATACTAGCGCCGGATCGCAATTGATGGCGGTAAAATGCTCAAGCTGCAAACGCTCCGCAGCCCGCTGCGATACGCATTTGTGCGAGGTGCCGTGGAATCCGTAGCGGCAAATGGTCTCTTTTCTTTCAGCTTATGCGGCAACGCCTATAAATAGGCCCGATCGGGTATAGTCTGCTGGAAGGTGGTATCAAAAACCATGACCTGCGGTAGATCAGAAAAATACGTTCGTCCGGCGCGAATGCTCGCCAGATGCGCCACGTTGTGTAAAAGCGCTGACGCGGCACACGCCTCGATGCCTTGTTCGACTTCAGTCGTCAACAGCGCGGCCTCGAAGAATCGCTCGTGGAAGTGCGCGAAGGAGGTCTCCGTGGCCCGCTCGCTCGAGGATCTCTTGAGCGATCAATCGATGGCCTTCTTCGTCATCGACAGTAGGAACTTCAGCCACGCTGTCTTTACCTCAGTTGGTGCCTCGCACGACCAACCCCCCTGGGGAGGGCTCACCGCAGGGTACTATCGTTTATACGAGAAGGATGCTGTGGGATATGTGGTCGCATCGGCCACTGCGCCGTCCAATGAGTAAGGTGGTCTGCCCAGACGAAGGTGTTGTGAGGAGGTGTCGACGATGAAACGGATGGTGTCTATGACGGCTTCGGTGCTCGTCTTCGCTCTAGGCGGCTGTGATGTCACGGACGTGGGTGAGGCCGACTTCTCGGGCAGCGGCGTGGTGACTTTCGTGGCCGTAGAGGGCGGCTGCTGGACGATCGACGCCGGGGCAGAGCGGTACGAGCCGATCAACTTGGCCGCAGCGTTTCGAGTTGACGGATTGGTCGTCACGTTTGAGGCGGACGATCGCCCGGACCTCGCGAGTATCTGTCAGGTCGGGCGTCTCGTTGAGATCAGGTCGATCGACGTTCCGGGGAACTGAGCCTCCCTATTGGCGCTCGCGGATGGCCGCGATGCCGAGTGGTTGGTTCGCTGAAGCCATGGAGAATAATACCGGGGACAGCCTCGACTGTTCTGCCATTGGTGAGGTCCAAACCACGGGTTCCCGCAACTCCGCATGGGCACTAGCTTTTCCGCTCCTCGGGACGTGGCGCAGCTCGGTAGCGCACCTGAATGGGGTTCAGGGGGTCGCCGGTTCGAATCCGGCCGTCCCGACTGAGGAGCCCGGAGTCGCATAAGCGGCTCCGGGTTTTTGTATCTGAGCCCGGATGGGTGCACGCCGAGCGGATTGTGGGAGAACGATCAGGCGTTGGTGCGGTACTATCAGGTCGACCCGGCTGGCTTCGACATTGACGCCTACTTCGCGTTGATCACTCCATAGCAGGGCAGCGCGCGGGCTTCCTGGGCCCTCCTAGTACAACCGAACCACATCCAGCTGATTTCGCAGCGGCTCCCCCGCACGCCATCTCCCCAGGTTCTCGCAGAATAAGTCCACTATCCTTCGATTCTCCCGGTCGCTCGTACTCCCCGAGTGAGGACTGACGAGAACGTTCGGCATCGACCACAGTGGATGCTCCAGAGGCAGCGGCTCCTCCGCGAAGACGTCCAGATAGGCCGCGCCGAGATGTCCGCTCTCTAGTGCTGCGATGAGCGCGGGTTCGTCGATCAGTGAGCCCCGTCCGACATTCACTAGCGCTGCATCCCGAGGAATTACCGCGAGCTGCTCCGCGCCGATCATCTTTTCGGTCTCGGCTGTGTGCGGCGCGGCTAGCACCAGAAAGTCCGCCCGCGGAAGGAACTCCATGAGATCGTCGGGGCCGCACAGCTCATCCGCATGGACGGACGCCGGGTCAATTCCTTCTGGTCGGCGACGCACCCCCAGCACGGTGACTCCGAACGCACCAGCGAGGCGTCCGGTCTCCTGGCCGATTGAGCCATACCCAACGATGACCACCGTGCGGCCCTCGAGGTCCGATCCCGCGAAGCGTTCCCACCTTTTCACACTCTGGGCATGTACGGTAGGTAGGAGGCCACGCATGTGGCCGAGCATGCTCATGAGGGCGAACTCGGCGAGCGGACGTGCGTGTACGCCGCTCGCGGTCGTGAAGACTGTCTCGGGCATCCGTCGCGGGTACTGCATGCGATCCACGAACTGGCCGATGCCCGAGCTGGTGGCCTGAAGCCATCGGACGTGGGGGGCGAGTTCGGGCAGGGCCTCCTTATTCGTTCGATCGAAGTCGAAGAGGATGGTGGCTCGACCGAGTAGCGCTCTCCACCGCTGTTCGTCGGCCTCGGATCGTTCGCCGGCTTCTCCGGTGTGGTCCGCAGCGTACCGGGGCGGGCGCAGCAGCGAAGGCTCATGGACCACCTCAGCCCAGGGCGCCGCTTCTCTGACTCGCTCGACCAGGTATGCTTCGAGCCAGCTCGCGATCACGATGACTTCTTCGGGCACTGAATTACTCCTGGGGCCACTACTGAGGTGGGGGCGAGCGTGAAATCTAGCTGGGGGTGACGACTAGGATACGAGCCGAGGCGGCACGAGTCCCGTGACCTTCCAGCTCTTGTTGCTGTCGTTGTAAACTGCGCATAATCTGATTTCTCCCTCATCGGTTGGATTCCATGACGCATCTCTGTCAGCGCATCACCGTATCCGCTGTGGCGATACTCCTCGTCGCTCCCGCGCCATCGGCAGCGCAATGGCCCTCGGATGACGCTGAGCCGAGAGAGTTCAGCCTCGCCATCAACGCGAAGATCCTCTGCTCGGGCGTCTTCGTGCAGGGCCGGGACGCGGGTGTGCACGCATACGCGGACCTCGAGCGCTTCGCTCACTTCGGCTGGGGAGACGACTTCGTCTACGACGTCGATGAAGATCGTCAGCGAGTCACGATGAGCGCGACTGGAGTGCCCGACCGAGTCGCGCAATACAACGGTGACCAAGGGTGCAGCGTCCTCCCCCGTGGTGCAGACGACGTCTACTTTGAGCCCTCTGATGTCGGTGCGGAATGGCCACGCCGAAGCTGGGAGCTGTGGCCTATGGGCGAGCGACTACCGGACACGGCACTCCCCGCGGAGGTCGATGGCGATGCTGTGAATGCGGCGCTCGACTTCGCCATCGCGAACCACGAGCATGGGCAGAATACCCGGGCGGTCGTGGCCCTCTACAAGGGACGGGTCATCGGGGAGCGGTATGCGACCGGGGTCGCCCGGGACATGCCGCACCTGTCGTGGTCCGAGGGCAAGAGCATCACTGCCGCCCTTATCGGGGTCCTCATTCAGCAGGGCGCCCTGACACTCGACCAGCCTGCGCCTGTCGCGGAATGGCATGAGTCATCGGACGACCCGAGGGCTGCGATCACGATCCGCAACCTGCTGAATATGAGCAGTGGACTCGATTTCAATAACTGGGGTCTGGGAGAGGACCGGTCGCTGTCGACGCAGAACCATCATTTTCGGATCTACTTCGACGGTATCAACGTCTTCGAGCATGCGGTCAGCTTCCCAATGGAGGCTGAAGCTGGTGAGCGTTGGGAGTATCTGAACTCGGACCCACTTACACTCGGCAGGATCGTGCGTGAGACCGTCGAAGCGCGCGGACAGGATTATCACGCGTTTCCGTGGACGGATCTGTTCGACAAGATCGGGATCAAGAACGCCGTCCTGGAAACGGACGCTTGGGGCAATTTCATTCTGCCCGGATTCGACTACATGTCGGCCCGGGACTGGGCTCGGTTCGGTCAGCTTCACTTGCAGGACGGCAGGTGGGAGGACGAACAGATTTTGCCCTCGGGGTGGAGTGACTTCGTGAGCACACCGGCTCCGGCCAGTACCAATCGAGGGTACGGCGGGTTGTTCTGGCTGAACGCAGGCGGCGCGATGGATCGTTTGCCGGCTGACGCCTACTGGCCGTCAGGCTTCATGGGTCAGATGACGATGATCGTTCCGTCGAGAGACGTGGTCGTAGTGCGATTGGGACCTAGTCCAGGCGGCTCAGGCGGCTACATGAACGAAGTGGTTGGGGACATCCTCGACGCGATTGGAGAACCGCCGGAAGGTAGGTAGTCTGCACTTCACGCCTCACCCCAGCCGAATCGGCATCGTTCGGACACGCTCCCCTGTGAGGGCGTAAATCGCGTTCGTGACCGCGGGGGCAATCGGTGGAGTGCCTGGCTCGCCGACTCCACCCGGAGCATCACCACTCGGCGCGAGGACCACTTCAATTGTGGGTGCTTCGTTCATGCGGAGCATCTGATAATCGTGGAAATTGCTCTGCACCGCCCGCCCGCCCTCGATGTTGATCTCTCCATACAGAGCAGCCGTGAGTCCGTAGATGATGCCGCTCTCCATTTGTGCCTGGACGATTCGTGGGTTTACCACCGTCCCACAATCGATAGCACACCACACGCGGTGGACCCGGGGGCGTCCGTTCTCCACCGACACCTCGGCGACCTCGGCCACGTACGAACCGAACGACTCGACCACAGCGATTCCGCGGGCGCGGCCCTCGGGTGCAGGGGAGCCCCAGTCAGCGGCCTCTGCTACGGCGTCAAGAACGGCTATGTGGCGGGGGTGGGCGCCGAGAAGTGAGCGCCGGTAGGCGTAGGGGTCCTGGTCGGCCGAGTGAGCGAGCTCGTCGATGAATGACTCCACGACGAAGCCAGTGTGCGTATGCCCTACTGATCGCCAGAAGCCGACCGGTATCGGGAGGTCGACCTTGGCGTACGTCATGTGGGCGTTCGGGACCGCGTAGGGGTGGTCCGACGCTCCTTCTGTCGATGTCGGATCCCTCTTCCCGGCGAAGTTCGCGACCGTGCCTGGCACCCATCCCGGCATCAGGCGTTCCAGTATGGACTGCATCGCCATCCGGTGATCCCATGCCTCGGGCATCCCGTCGGCATCGAGCGACGCGACTAACTCGTGGTAGGAGGCCGGTCGGTAGAAATCATGTTGCATGTCGTCTTCGCGAGACCAGATCACCTTGACCGGTCCTTCCACCATGCCCGCGATTTCGGCCGCTTCTTGCACGAAATCGCTTTCTGCTCGGCGCCCGAACCCTCCGCCGAGGAAGGTCGTGTGGACGTCTGTATTATCGGCGCTTACACCAGCCGCCTTCGCGGCCACCTGCCGAGCGCCTCCTCCGATGATCGCCGGACCGTTCGGAAACTGCGTGGGCGCCCAGATGGTGCAGCGCCCTTCGTGCACCCAAGCCGTGCAGTTCATCGGCTCCATCGTGGCATGCGCGAGGTAGGGCAGGCGATAAACTGCCTGGTGTGTGGAAGTCGCCGAGGCCAGAGTCGCCGCGGTATCCCCCTCGTCACGTACCGTCCGTCCACTCACCCGGGCTTCCGTCCCTAAGTGCGCGAAGATTTCGGCGTCATTGAGAGTGGCTGCCTGCCCCTCATTCCAGTCGACGAGAAGTGCGTCCCGTCCGGCCTTCGCCGCGATGTATCCATTGGCCACGACGGCGACCCCCGACTCGATCTGAACCACCTCACCGACGCCGGGAACGGCGAGCGCTGCCGTCGCATCGAATGAACGGACCGTTCCACCGAACACGGGGCAACGAGCGACCATCGCAATCCGTGTCTCTGGGGGTCCGGCGTCGATCCCGAAAATCGCTCGTCCGGTACTCTTGGCCTCGACATCGAGCCGTGCCACGGGTCGACCGATGATACTGAACTCCGAGGGGTCTTTGAGCAGAACGTCTTGCGGGACATCCAGAAGTGAGGCTTCTACCGCGAGGTCGGCGTAGGCGATCGTCGTTCCGTCGCCGGACACCGCCAACCCCTGGCGCGTCGTGACCTCGTCGGGCGAGACGGCCCACCGATTGGCGGCGGCGGCACTAAGCATCTGCCGGGCGGTGGCACCCGCTTCACGAAGTGGGCGCCACGACTCGACGACACTGGTGCTGCCACCGGTGACCATCGTCCCGTAAGCATCATGGGCCGGCGCGAAGGCGAAGGAGACCTGGCCCCATTCGACGTCGAGTTCCTCTGCGACGAGCTGCGACAGAGCGGTTGTCACACCCTGACCCATTTCCGCTCGAGGAATCATGACCGTGATCGTTCCGTCCGCGTCGATGCGGAGAAAGGCGTTGGGCGCCCAAGTCGCGTCGGTCTCGGGGAGGCCGGGGTCAGAGGTGGCCTTCCAGGCGATACCGAGAGTGAGCCCTCCACCGGCGACCACACCGATCTTCACGAAAGAGCGACGGGAGAGTCCTTTCATCGGTCATCACTCCCGCCCACGGGGGTCGAATCGGTGGCGTCACGCTGAGCCTGGATCTCCGCGGCCCGATGGATCGCCCGCCGGATAGCACCGTATGCGCCACAACGACAGATGTTTCCTGACATTGCTGTGTCGATGTCGGTGTCGGTAGGGGCTCCTTCCGAGAGAAGCGCCGCTGCCGACATGATTTGTCCGGACTGGCAATAACCGCACTGAGGAACCTGCTCCTCGATCCAGGCTTCCTGGAGAGCATGGGGACCGTCCGCCGTAAGTCCTTCGATCGTAGTGATTTCGGTCCCTTCCGCACGATCCACGGTGAATTGACATGACCGGGTCGGTTGGCCGTCGACGAGGACTGTACAGGCGCCGCACAGCCCCACGCCGCATCCAAATTTGGTTCCACTGAGGCCGAGTGATTCGCGCAGCGCCCAGAGGAGGGGATGGCTGCCGGGAACGCTGATCTCTCGTCGCTCACCGTTCACAGTGAAGGTCGCCATGGACGTGCCTGCCTCGCTCGTGGGTCGGGGTAATAAACTACGAACGGTCAACGGTGTGTGCAGGTCGAACCTCGACAGCTGCGACGTTCGTCGCCCACCTGCCCGGGGCGAACTCTTCCGCGTTCGCCGTAGATGAGCGGAGTAGACGGTGGTCGCCCTATCTTCGCCTCGTGGCCGCCCACCAAAACTCTCCTGCCCGCGACCCCTTGGACCCACTCCATGATGCACCCAACTCCCTTGCGCCCCGAATCCTCAGCCGTATTCAACCCCGAGAAGATGGGGAAGAGTACGATTTTTTCTTCGGCCCGCTTGTTGGTCGGGATCAACGCTTTCGAGCCGGGACAGGAGCACCGGCTCCATGCCCATGAGGGCATGGACAAGGTCTATCACGTGCTTGAGGGATCCGGGCTCTTCCTTCTGGACGGGCGTGAGGCCGATATGGAAGCGGGAATCATGCTCGTGGCGCCTGAGGGTGTGCCCCATGGGATCCGTAACACGTCGAACGCTCGACTTGTCGTCCTTGTGGTGCTGGCTCCTGCGCCCGGATAGTCGAGACTCTCCGTTGTAGTTCGCTTGGTCATCCTCCTCATACCGGGTCTCATGATTTCATTCGCCAGAATCCAGCCGTAGCGTCACGCGTTAACGGAGTACGGAGGCAGACTCCATCCGGTCATGCAGAGAGCAACTGATCGGGTGGTAGTGCGTGGGGCCGGGGGTCATTGTCAGCCCCCCGGCTCGCCCCCGCGTGGAGCCGCCGGTGCCGCTGGCGTGCACATCACCAAGAAGTTGTAGAGGTGCTCACCCCGCTGCAGGAAGACGGCATCGCTGACCGTCATCTCCGCGTCCGTATTGAGCGCTATGGCCGAGTCGTAAAAATTGAAAAGACAATCCGCGCCGTGCTGACGATATCGAAGCGACGCCTCGTTGGGGGCGTCGCGGGGATCTGGTGTCCGTTCCCAGCCTGACTCGGGCAGGATCTCATAGAACTGGCGTGCCACCACCGCTGAGGACTCTGTCGTCGCACCTGCTGCAGTCACCCGGCATCCCGATACCATCGCCTGAGTCCGCCAATCGTCGATTGTGTCGGGTTCGGTGATTACCGTCATGCCGATGACGTCACGCAGATGGCGTTCGGCGTCGAGGCACAGATCGAGCTGGGCTGACACGGCGGCAGGTATCGTCATGGCGACACAAAATCCAGCCATGCCAACCACAGCCCGACCAAGGAGCGCCCTCTTCGTTTGACTAGCGATGTGGATTTCTCTCCGGCGTGGGTCTATCAGATCTCTACAATAACCGTCAAGCGGACGTACGGGTCCGCTGATTGGAACCCCGACAGCCGCGCGCGCATGTTGCCGGGCGCAATCACTTGGTCGGATTTGTTCGAGACGGGGCTAAAGGTATGTCGGCATATGCGGACACCACCTACGAAGAACTTCTGGGGCTGCAGCACTACATCTCGCCACGGGCTGAGGCTGGCCTTGTAGCCTAGGGTGTGGGATAATTTGATGCGGGAGCTACGGAGAGACCCTGAACTCGACCATACCTGAGACGGACGCACGAGGAATCATGAAGAATCTGCGATACAACTCCGGGGCCTGCGCCCTGCTGATGCTTTTCGGCACCGCATGTGGTGCACCTTCAGCTGAAAGCGCCTCAGACGCCGTCGCGTCCTCGGCGGCCGCAGCGGCAACTTCCATGGCCGGCGATCAGCGAGCCGCCATCGAGGTCGCTGCGGCAGCGCTTTCAGTCGCGACCGACATGGAAGTGAGGAGTGCCCGCAGCCCCATTCCGGGCGTGATTACTGCCGGCCAACCCACGCAGGAACAGCTCGAAGCTCTGAATGAGGCAGGCGTGACTCACTTCATCTCACTTCGTCCGACGGCAGAGGGTGGGGCCGGCTGGGAGGAGGCACACGCCGCGGACGGGTCGTACGACTTCGATCGGCTTCCCATATCAGGGGCTGCGTCTCTCACCCGAGAGAACGTCGACATCTTCGCTACAATGCTGGAGAAGACCGGAGGAGCGCCGACTGTTCTCTACTGCGCGAGCAGCAATCGCGTGGGGGCGATGTTGGCGTTGAAGGCCCACTGGATCGACGGCGTGGACGCGGCCGAGGCGTTCGAAATCGGACTCGCTGCCGGCATGACGCGATTGGAAGCGCCGGTCCGTGAGCTTCTCGGGTTGGAGTCTTAGGTGAGTTCTACCACCCGGTCTCGCGCCTGCTCGCGCGCGCTCCTCGGGGCTGCGCTGATGGCTGTAGCCGTGCCCACGATGGTGCTCGCGCAGGAGACGTATGATGTGGTCCTGAGCGGCGGCCGAGTGATGGACCCGGAGACGGGCCTGGATGCGATCCGGTACGTGGGCATCCGAGGTGAGATGATCGTGGCGATCTCCGAAGAGCCGCTCCAGGGCGAAACGATGATCGATGCGACCGGACTCGTCGTTGCTCCGGGCTTCATTGACCTGCACGCGCACGGTCAGAGTAATCGCGCAAACGAGTTCCAGGCGCGCGACGGCGTGACGACGGCGCTGGAGTTGGAGTCGGGCGTGCCCAGTGTCGCTGGCTATCTGGGAAGTCGAGCCGGCGATGCCGTGCTTAATTTCGGTGCCACGATCTCACATGGAGCGTTGCGAACTGCAGTGATGCCTGAATACCGCGATGAGGTTCGCATGGCTTTGGCAGGGCTCAGTCTGGATCGGACCGAAGATGAACTCGAAGTGCTCGGGCGCGCCATCTCATTGGGCAACTATGACGCCCTCGATAAGGAGCACTATCCAGAACTGCACGAACAGATCACGCAGGGCATGGCCGAAGGAGCCCTCGGTATCGGCATGCCGCATCAATATTATCCGGGCGCGACCCGCGATGAGATTTTTCGTCTTTTTGCTCATGCCGGTCCTGAAAAGTTCCCGATCTACACTCACGTCCGATCGATGGGAATTGACGCGATTCAGGAGGTCGTTGCGAATGCCGTAGCAACCGGCACGCCGCTGCATATCGTGCACCTGAATAGCTCTAGCCTTTGGGACATACAGACGAATCTCGACCTCATTCAGGGAGCTCAGGAAGCGGGTGTCGACGTGACGACGGAGGCGTATCCGTACACCGCCGCTTCGACGTCGCTCGAGTCGGCGATTTTCGACGAGGGGTGGCGGGAGCGCTTCCAGATTACCTACTCCGACCTGCAGTGGCAGGCGACCGGTGAGCGTCTGACCGAAGAGACATTCAACCAGTATCGAGCCGAGGGCGGCACCGTGATCATTCATATGATGCAACCGGAATGGATTGAGGCGGCGATGCGGGCCCCGCACGTCATGGTGGCGTCGGACGGGATGCCCTACGACCCCGGAGCACATCCCCGTAGCGCGGGCACCTTCTCTCGCTTCCTCGGTCGGTATGTCCGTGATGACGGCGTCCTTTCTCTCATGGACGGCCTGCGTAAGATCACGTTGATGCCTGCTCAGCGCCTCGAAACCGTCTCGCCGCAGATGAGGCGGAAGGGCCGGATCCAGATCGGGAGCGATGCGGACGTCACGATTTTCGATCCTGCCAGGATCATCGACACCGCCACGTTCGAAGATGACTTGTCATATTCACTCGGTGTCGAGCACGTGCTCGTCAATGGCGAGTTCGTGGTGCGGGACGGAGAGAATGTTGAGGGAGCGCGCCCGGGTCGCCCGGTGGTGGGAAGAAAAGTTGTCTTCTAGGAAGACTCAGCACCGAGTAAGCACGGCAACGAGCGCCCGCCGCAGACGGACGCCCGAGCTGTCGAACCGACAGACCCGGTAACGAGGAGAGGATGATCACTCGCCGGCGAGCCGTGATCTCGCTGAGCGACGCACTCACATCTAGCCCGTCGAGCGCATCCCCTGACTTCCCAGGAAGTCAGGGGAGCGTGACCAGTTGGTGCACCTCTGCAGGGAAGGGCACCTGAGCCACGGCTGAGTCGAGAGTGGTGAGCTAGGTCACGAGTCCCGGTGCGACGATCGTCGCGAGGAAGAGCTTCGCCGGCGTCAGCGCTGGCCCGCTGGCTCCAACCTCAGGATCGCCGTCGGGGGACCGTCGACAAACCGATCGCCACCGTCGAAGGCGAGATAAATGAAGCCGTCCGGTCCCTGCTGGACGTCTCTGATTCTCCCCATGTCCTGAATCAGTACTTCCTCCCGAGCGATCTCCTGGCCGTCGAGTCTCAGGCGGACGAGGCGTTGGCCACTCAACCCTCCGATGAGCATGTCGCCGCGCCACTCGGGGAATGCATCGCCCGTGTAGAAGAGCATACCGGCGACGCCGATCGATGGAACCCAGATGTGCGCTGGCGGCGCCATCCCGTCCTGATGCGTGCCGTGGTGGATGGCCTCGCCCGTTCGGTAGTTCACGCCGTAGCCGACGACAGGCCAGCCGTAGTTCGCACCGGGACTGAGGAGGTTCACCTCGTCACCGCCTTGAGGCCCGTGCTCGGTGAGCCACACGTCACCCGTCTGCGGGTGGACCGCGAGGCCTTGGGCGTTTCTGTGCCCGTACGTCCAGATTTCGGGCAACATTTCTGCGCGGCCGACGAACGGATTGTCCTCCGGAATTCGCCCATCGTCATGAAGGCGGACCGTGGTGCCGTTGTGGTTCGAGAGATCCTGCGCTGGGTGTGCCGCTAGGTCACCGGTGGCGGGCCACTGCCGGTCGCCCAGTGTGACGTACATGTAGCCGTCACCGTCGAACGCGATCTTCCCCCCCCACATGGAGCTTCGCTCACTCCCGTTGCCGTCGGCTTTGGCATGAAAGAGTTCCTCGACGTCCGACATACGATCGTTCTCAAAGCGCCCACGAGCGACCGTCAGCGCGCCGAGTGAGTCGGCGCCGGGCTTCACATAACTCAGGTAGAGAAGCCGGTTCGCCGCAAAGTCCGGATGCAGCGCGACGTCGCGCAGGCCAGCCTGCTCGAGTCCGTTCATGGACATGGCCCCCCGCCCGAGAGCTAGGATGTCCGGGAGCCCTTCTACGGAGTCGGGCAGGAGGAGTCCGTCCCGCACGATGCGAAGCCGGCCGGGTCGCTCGGTCACGAGAAGGTCACCCTCAGGGGTGAACACCATGGAGAAGGGGTTCACGAGTCCGTTCGCCACCTCGACGATCTGAAAGTCGTGGTACGCGGTCTGTACGACGTCGCCGCTGTCCTGGCCGAGAGCGAAAGAGGAAGCTATGGCCGCACCGATCGCGAGAACGGCTACGGCGAGTGGTGTGCTACGGGGGAGGGTGCGGCTCATCGAGGACCTGTGTGCGACGGAAGGGCAGGGGTTTTCGTACGAAATGAATACAGATGCATTTCCTCGACCGAAAGGATCGACCCTACTGACACTTGCCCCGAGGGCGGGTGGGTGAAACCCTCAGCGTTCCAGTATCCAGCATGAGAGGTGATATGCGCTCCAGCATGATGACATTCGTTCCAACTCAGTCCGTTCGGACTGCGCTTTGTCTTCTCACCCTCACGGTGGTTGGTTGTACGAGTGCACCGGAGAACCCCGATGCCGTGGTTTTCAGCGGCGGACGGCTCATCACCGGCGACGGCGCGGTAATCGAGGATGCAGTCGTAGTCGTCGATGGCGATCGGATCATCGCTGCGGGTTCGCGGAGTGACACCGAGGCCCCTGCTGGCGCGACAATGGTCGACATGTCGGGCAAGACGATCATGCCTACACTCGTGAACGCGCACTTTCACCTCTCATCCGACCGTCAGGAGCGAGTCGATCAACTCCAGCACATGGCGTACTACGGCTCCGGCTCCGCGCTCAGCCTTGGCCTCGACGTCGGTGACCTCGGCCTGACGATGCGCAGCGAGGCGATCCCAGACGGTGCTCGTTCGCAGTCGGCGGGACGTGGAATCACGTCTCCCGAGCCTGGGCGATCTGAAGTGCCATACTGGGTGACGACGGAGGACGAGGCACGAGCCGCGGTACGCGAGCTGGCCGCGCAGAATGTCGATTTCGTGAAGATCTGGGTTGACTCACGCGGTGGTCAGTACGATCGCCTTTCGCCGGAGCTCTACGGCGCCGTCATCGACGAGGCCCATGCAAACGGTCAGCGTGTGACGGCTCACGTATTCACGCTCGAGGATGGTAAGGGGCTCCTGCGGGCGGGCATCGACGCATTCGCCCACGGAATCCGTGACATGGATGTCGATGATGAGCTTGTAGCTCTTTGGCTCGAACGGCCTGAGGTGGTTCTTGTGCCCAATCTGCCAGGGCCGGGTGTCGCGACTGACCTCTCCTGGCTCAGTGGGACGATTCCCGCTGAGACTCTGGAGGAGATGCAGGCCGGTCAGGTCGATCGACCCGCCGCTCAGGAATCCTTCGGGATCCAGGCCCGGAATCTGGCTCGGCTGAGCGCAGAGGGAGTGACGATCGCTTTCGGTACGGATGGCGGCTCCCCGTGGGCTGCGCACCAGGAACTCGAAGACATGGTGCGGACGGGCATGTCTCCGGCCGACGTCATCGTGGCCGCCACCTCGGCCTCCGCGGCAGTCATGAAGATGCCCGATGTGGGTACGATCGCTCCGGGAATGGTCGCTGATCTGTTGATCCTCGACGCGAACCCGATCGACGATATCACGAACACGCGCCGCATCTCGGCGGTGTATTTGCGGGGACAGGCGATCGACCGGGACGCACTGGGAGCGCGGCTCCGGGGCGGCGAATGAACGCTTAGCCTCAGGCCATCACGGCCTGCGACCTCCCCGGCAACGAGGCGGATGAGCGCATCTCACGGCGCCGATGTGATCGGGCTTGCGATCGCCCCGCCCATGGTCCTCGTCGAGGTGCCGGTGCAGCTGAGGTAGTTGTGTTTGTCCGAGGGAAAGAGGACGTCGCCCTCTCCCCCTACCGTGCGAAATTCCAGTTCTCTCGCACAGACTCGGTCCGTGACAGCATGACCCGCCGAATGGCCTCGACGACGTCCAGGTTGGATGCCGCGACGTCCCTGGCTTCAGCCGGATCTGCTTCCAGGTCGTACAGCTCGATCGGTGCGTCAGGATCATCGTGCCCACCTAGACGGACACCCTTCCAGCGCCCCATCCGGACAGCCTGTGCGCCATTCCACAGGCCGTGATACTCCCAGTACAGCGCGTCGTGCGCATTCTGGTTCGCCCCCCCGGTGAGCTCGGCCAGGAAGGAGATGCCATCGATGTCGATGGGTGCCGAGACTCCGGCGAGGTCGGCGAAGGTCGGCATCATGTCCCAGAACGCCGATATGTGATCGCTCACGGACCCCGGTTCGATCTGGCCCGGCCAACGTGCAATGAACGGTACGCGTATTCCGCCTTCGTACACTGAGCCCTTGAGTCCGCGAAGCCCCGCGCTGCTATCGAAATACTCTGCGTCGACTCCGCCCGTATAGGTCGTCCCGTTGTCGCTGGTGAAGATCACTACCGTGTTTTCCGCGAGACCGAGCTCGTCGAGCCGTGCTAGGATCCGCCCGATGTGTGCGTCCATTCGGGTGATCATACCGGCGTAGGTAGAGAACGGCCGGTAGTGCGGCAGATAGCTGCGGTCTCCCAGGTACGGCTCCTCATCGAAGGCACCTTCGTACTCGACGAGCGATGAATCAGGGACCTGCAGCGCGAGGTGAGGGACGGTGAAGGGCAAGTAGAGGAAGAACGGCTCGTCCTGGTGTTCGTCGAGGAACACCAGCGCATCGTCGGCCATGACGTCGAGTGAGTACTCGTTACCCTGATATTGCCGGTACTGCTCAGGGTCGGTGGGATCGTCGCCATCGAACCGTTGGTGAGGACTGAAGTAGTCGTTGTCCAGCGGCACCCGTTCGCCGTTCCTCCACAGGTGTGTCGGGTAGAAATTGTGAGCAAGCTGCTGGTCGAGGTATCCGAAGAAGTAGTCAAACCCCTGATAGTGCGGCTGCCCGAGCGTCTCGCGGCCACCGAGACCCCACTTCCCGATCGCACCCGTCACGTAGCCAGCGTCCTGGAGCATCGTGCCGATGGTGTAGGTGCCGGAGTCGAGGGGCATCTGACCAAGCTCGTCGGGATCCGGATATCCACCGACCTCGTGGTTGTCGCGCACCTGAGAACGCAGCGTGCTGAGGCCTGTCAGGAGTGTCCCACGTGACGGGGCACAGACCGGACTGCCTGCGTAGTGGTTTGTGAGTCGCATTCCATCTGCGGCCAGCGCATCGAGGTTCGGCGTCCGAATTCGAGTCTGTCCGTAGGAGCCCAATTCGCCGTAGCCCAGATCATCGGCCAGCATGTAAACGATATTGGGCGGCCGAGCTGCCGGGTCCTCACCGCATCCGGCGAGAGCTCCACAGCCGGCGAGAGCGACGACCAACGATGTGGCTTGGGTCAGGCAACGCCTTAGGCTGCTCATTCAGTGTCTCCGAGAATGATGTCCAGGAAGGTCGATCCATACTTCTTGAGTTTCGCCGGGCCTACACCGGGAACGTCGAGCATCTCGCCGTCGTTGCTCGGTCTCTGGACCGCCATCTCCACGAGTACCTTGTCACTGAAGACGATGTAGGCGGGCACCTTCAGCCGGTCTGCCAGTTCCTTCCGCAGACCTCGCAGCTTCTGGAAGAGGGCGTCGTCTTCGGGAGTGAGCGAGTCTCCGGTAGTGCTGACGTGCCGCGATCGCCGTTTCGTGCCCTGGACGGCGCCGATCGCGCCCATCGCCTCGGCAGCGATCTGATCCGGCCCGATGCCCGTGCAGACATCACACGACGCGTCGCATGGCCCCATGACTTCATCGAAGTGCGCCAGGATCATCTGATGACGGCAGCGATGTGCCTCGACAAGTTGAAAGAGGTCTACCGTCTTCTGCCGTTTCTGCTGGTAGACCTCGGGCTCGTCGATGTCACTCAAGAAGCGCTCGTGAAGCTTTACGTCTGCCCACGAATAGAAGAGGAAGCAGTCACTCTGTAGGCCGTCACGGCCCGCGCGTCCCATCTCTTGATACCAGGACTCGATGTCCTTCGGCATGTCCCGATGGATGACGAAACGGACATTCGACTTGTCGATGCCCATTCCGAAGGCGACGGTCGCTACGATGACCTCGATCTCGTCGCGCTGGAATGCTTCCTGGTTTCGAGCTCGGTCCTGGTCCGGGAGGCCGGCGTGGTAGGGCAGGGCGTTCACTCCGTTCGCCTTCAGGAACGCACACGTCTGCTCCACTCCTTTCCGGCTCAGGCAGTACACGATTCCTGATTCGCCTTCTCGCCGCTTGATCAGTGAGAGGATCTCTTTCTTGGTATCCCCGGTCCCCTTCTTGCGGCAGCCGATCTCGAGGTTGGCACGGAAAAAAGAACCCTTGTAGCCGGCCGGCTTTCGCATGCCGAGCTGTCGCAGGATGTCCCGAGCTACCGGCCGCGTCGCGGTCGCTGTGAGTGCGAGCACTGGGACGTCGAGTCCTTCCTTCAGGCCGCGGAGACGACGGTATGAGGGACGAAAGTCATGCCCCCACTGGCTGATGCAGTGCGCTTCGTCGACGACCATCAATGAGATAGGGCACGTTGAGACAAAGTCACCCAGGCGGCCGTCGAAAGCCTCCGGGGCGAGATACACGAGCTCGTATTCACCGCGCCGAAGCGCGTCCAGCCGGGCATTTCGCTCGTCCCAGTCGAGGGTCGAATTGATCTCGACGGCTGCGAAGCCGAGCTCCTGCAGAGCATCGACTTGGTCTTTCATCAAGCTGATCAGCGGGGAAAGAACCAGGACCGTGCCTTCTAGAATGCGGGCCGGGAGTTGGTATGTGAGCGACTTGCCCGCGCCTGTGGGCATTACGGCGATGCAGTCCCTTCCCGCCAGCACTGCTTCAATGACTTCGTGCTGCCCGGGGCGAAATTCGTCGAACCCGAAGACATCACGCAGGACATCGAGTGCGCTGACTTGGGATATCTGCATCAGAACGCCACCACGATTCCGAACGTGAAGTCATGGCGCCGGATGTGTGAGCCGGCGGAGAGATTTCTCACGGTTTGGAAAGTGTCATCGAGGTTTTCAAACGAATTCACGTCGCCGTAAAATGACAGGTTAACCCTGGCGGCATTCTGTTGAACGAGCCTCGGTAGACCGATCGGCAGATGATTGATGGACTCGTCCCGCGGAATTTCTTGGGAGTGAACTCTGCTGGGAGCCGCGATGGAGGCGGCCAGAGAGAGACGAGCGATGATCTCATGTTGTTCTGGGATGGCAGACAGCGATACGGCCGAGACCGTAAAAATTGTTCCAGCGAGCCACGAACATACAAGGTCTCCGGCGGCTCCGCGCATTGCAGCAACGATGTGCGAGGCGCACATTCGCGCTCCCCGGGATGGAGCAATTCCATGGATCGACGACAGGCCCTAAAACTGCTGGGCGCTTCGGCCGCAGTGGCTGGACTTACGCCCTCGCAGCTGGCTGCGCTGCTGGATTCGGGACATCCCGCGATGCGGACCCGGGCCGCCTTCACGTCGGAGCAGCGTGAGACGGTCGCTGCGATGGCCGAGACGATCATTCCGGAGACAGACACTCCTGGGGCCGGTGAGGCGGGGGTGGCGGAATTCATCGAAGTGATCGTTTCGGAGTGGTACGCTCCGGATCAGCAGGAACGGTTTATGCGCGGACTCGCTCACGTCGACGAAAACAGCACCGCCCTTTTTGCAGTGCGGTTCCCATACACCGGACCTGAACGACAGACGGCGATCCTTTCGGAGTTGGAGGCCGAAGGCACAGCACTGAACGCGGCCGCCACCCTAGCTGGTGGGGAAATGCCGCCGCCATTCTTCCATCAATTCCGAAGCCTCGTTCTTCATGGTTACTACACGTCTGAGGTCGGGATGGCGGAGGAGTTGATGTTCCGGAAGGTGCCGGGGCGCTTCAATGGCTGTGTGGACCTCGAGACCGTAACGAGGCCGATCCCCGATGAGTGGCCACCTGCGCGAGGACAAGGAGCCGCCCGTGGCTAAGCAGGAGCGGTACGATGCGATCGTCGTGGGATCTGGAATCACCGGCGGATGGGCCGCAAAGGAGCTGACCGAGCGTGGGATGCGCGTGCTGGTGCTGGAGGCAGGCCGCCCCATCGATCCCAACCTCGACTATGTCATGCTGAAGCAGCCCCATGAGCTGAAGTATCGAGGTCGGCGTGATCGGGAACGGCAGGAGAGAGAGCGGCCCATTCAGAGCACGTGCTACGCCTGTGACGAATGGAGTGAGGATTTCTTCGTACGCGACGACCTGAACCCGTACACAACCGGAGAGGACAAGCCGTTCTCATGGATTCGGTCCAGACAGGTGGGTGGCCGTTCCATCGTCTGGGGCCGGCAGGTCTACCGGCTCAGCGACTTGGACTTCGAGGCGAATGCGAGGGACGGACACGGTGTCGACTGGCCGATCCGATATGCTGACCTCGCACCCTGGTACGACCACGTGGAGCGATTCATCGGCGTGAGCGGTCGAGCGGAAGGGCTCCCCCAGCTGCCCGATAGCCAATTCCTGGCGCCCATGGACCTCAACTGTGCCGAACAGCATGTAAGAGAGGGCCTGACCCGCGCGTACGGGGGCGAGCGTCTTCTCACCATTGGCCGAGCGGCGATCCTGTCGGAGGACCATCGCGACCGTAAGGCCTGTCACTACTGCGGCACGTGCGAGCGGGGCTGCACGACGCATTCGTACTTCAGTTCGCTCGCCGCCACGTTGCCCGCGGCCGCTGCGACCGGACGGATGACGCTTCGTCCATACAGTGTGGTGGAAAGCGTTCTCCGAGATCCGGCGACGGGGCTGGCCACTGGTGTCCGGGTGATCGACGCAGAGACTCGCGAAGAGATCCAGTTCGAGGCACGTCTCGTGTTCATGTGTGCATCCGCGCTCGAGTCGGCACGCCTCCTCCTCAATTCGACGGACCAAGGGACGCCGGACGGACTTGGCAACTCATCGGGACAGCTGGGCCGGAACCTCATGGATCACACCATGGGGGGCGGCGCGGCCGGTTTTGTCGATGGAATGGATGACAAGTGGATATACGGCCGTAGACCGAACGGGATCTACCTGCCGCGCTTCCGGAACGTGACTGATCAGCATCCTGACTTCCTCCGTGGCTACGCGTATCAGGGTGGCGGGTCGCGGGCAGGGTGGGGCAGGGGGAACGACCTTCCCGGGTTCGGAGCCGATTACAAGCACGCGCTTCGGGAACCAGGACCATGGAAGATGCGCCTGTACGGGTTCGGCGAGTGTCTCCCGCGCGAGTCGAACTACGTGACCCTCGACCCCGATACGGTCGATACTTGGGGCATTCCCGCGCTACAGATCCACTGCGAGTGGAGCGACAACGAGCGTGCGGCGCTAGGAGACATGACCGTTCAGGCCGCGGAGATGCTTGAGGCGGTCGGTGTCAGGGACGTGTCATCGTTCACCGAAGACAATCCTCCCGGACTGACCATCCATGAGATGGGGACGGCACGCATGGGCCACGATCCGGAGACCTCTGTCCTGAATGAATGGAATCAGTCTTGGGACGTGCCTAACCTTTTCGTCACCGACGGCGCGTGCATGGCGTCGAGTGGGACTCAGAATCCGAGCCTGACTTACATGGCACTGACAGCGCGGGCCGTGGATCGCGCGGTAAAGCTGGTCAGCGACGGCGTCTTGTGAGGAGGGCGGTCACCTGACCTTGGCTGGCGATTGATGAGGTCGATCTGCATTCTGTCGCACTTGATCGACTCAGCTTGAGAGCCGCACCATGACGAAGCCCGGAGCCCCACAGTCCCGCCGCAACTTCATGGGGAGCCTCGCAGCAGGCGCCCTCGCAGCGGGCGCGACCCCTCACGTGCTCTCCGGGGCGGAACGCAGAAACGTCCGCACGATCGCTGCCCGGAAGTATCAGTCCGCTAATGACCAGATCCAGCTGGCTGTGATCGGGGCAGGCGGCATGGGCATGGCTGATGTCAGTACGGCGCTGCAGGTCCCGGGTGTAAGGCTCGTGGCCGCTGCGGACGTCTACCAGGGCCGACTCGAGGCGACTCAGGAGCTATATGGATCGGACGTTTTTACGACCCGAGACTATCGTGAAGTCCTCGCCCGCGACGACATCGACGCGGTCATCATCGGGGCTCCGGACCACTGGCATATGCAAATGTCCGTCGACGCCCTGCGCGCTGGAAAGTCGGTGTATTGCGAGAAGCCGATGGTGCATCGAATTGAACAGGGTGCAGAGCTGATTCGAGCCCAGGAGGAGTCGGGCAAGACGTTC
This sequence comes from Longimicrobiales bacterium, assembly GCA_028823235.1. Classification (NCBI taxonomy): domain Bacteria; kingdom Pseudomonadati; phylum Gemmatimonadota; class Longimicrobiia; order Longimicrobiales; species Longimicrobiales bacterium. Next base: position 21,242 of record JAPKBW010000002.1, read on the forward strand.
CAGGTCGGCAGCCAGGGCATGAGTTCTCTCGGCAACGAGAAGGCTCGTGAACTTCTTGCAGCGGGTGCGATCGGTGAGCTGAACTACGCCGAGGGGTTTTGGGCACGGAACGATCCGATCGGGGCTTGGCAGTACGCGATCCCTGAGGACGAGTCCGAGGAAACCGTGGACTGGGACATGTTTCTCGGGTCCGCCCCCCGGATCCCCTATGACCCACTGCGGATCTTCCGATGGCGCAACTATCGGGACTATGGCACCGGAGTCTCTGGCGACCTCTTCGTGCACCTCTTTTCGAGCCTTCACTTTGTGGCTCAATCCAAGGGTCCGCAGAAGATCATGGCCCAGGGGGGTCTCAGGTACTGGAAGGACGGTCGTGAGGTGCCCGACGTTCTCTTGGGCATGTTCGACTATCCAGCGTCCGACACGCACCCCCCATTCAACCTGTCGCTGAGGGTCAACTTCGTGGACGGGACTTCAGGCAGCACGTTCCTGCGCCTGGTCGGAAGTGAAGGCGCCATGGACGTGACCTGGACGGACGTCGTGCTTCGCAGGAACAAGGCCGTGAGTCCGACCGATGTCTTCATGCAGATGAAGAATGACGAGATGGAGCAGGCCGTGGCGGCGCGTGCTCAGATGCTGCCGCCGGCCGAGAGCTTCTACACGGTAGAGGACGGTTATATGGGCGCTCATTTCGATCACTTCATGAATTTCTTTTCTGGTGTTCGCGAGGGTACGCCCGTTGCCGAGGATGCAGTCTTTGGTCTTCGGGCAGCGGCTCCAGCGCTGGCTTGCAACGACAGTTATTTCGATCAGAAGGTGGTTACATGGGATCCCGAAAAGATGGAAGTCCTGTGAGCGGCGCGAATCAGCTGCGATTCGACTCGCCGGGGGCGAAATGGCCCTCCCTGTTTTTCCTCGCTGGCTTCGCTGCCGGATGCACGGGGGACCGGCCCGAGACGATGCCGGCGGGAGCGGTCACGTACACGGCTGCGTCGCACAACGTGTTGACATCCGAGGAAGAGGCCGATGGATGGGCCCTCCTGTTTGACGGGACATCGACGAGAGGGTGGCGCGGCTATGGCCGCGACGATTTCCCGTCCGGTGGGTGGGTCGTTGAACACGGACAGCTGGTCGGGCAGTCGACGAGCGGCGACATGGACGGCGGTGACATCATCACGACCTCGGTCTTCACCGACTTCGAGCTCGTCTTCGACTTCAAGGTCGGGCCCGAAGGGAACAGCGGCGTCTTTTATCGAGCACAGGAACAGGAGGGCGTAGGGCTGTGGCAGGTCGCGGCGGAGTACCAGGTGCTCGATGACCCGGCGTACATCGCCATGGGCACAATGGACATGAACATGCATCTGACGGGCGAGAACTACGCTCTGCATGCCGCGGCCGAGAAGGACATGAACCCGACGGGTGAGTGGAATTCAGGCCGCATCGTGGTCGAAGGTGACCAGGTTCAGCACTGGCTGAACGGGCAGGTCACCGTCGAATTCGACATGTATACGGACGATTGGCAGGCGCGGGTCGATGCCAGCAAGTTTGGAGTCGAAGAGCACTATTCACGGGCTCCAATGGGGGCGATTGGCCTGCAGGATCACGGGACGCCGGTCTGGTATCGGAACATCAAGATCCGGCGGATCGCGGGAGGCTGAGGCGGTGCGTCTTCCACTGGCGCCGCTTCGCACGGTCGCGGGCGTGGTTGCCCTGAGCGTGGTGGTGTCGCTCCCTTACAGTGTGGCCGCCCAGGAGCCTGAATCGATCTTCAACGGCCGAGACCTCTCCGGCTGGACAATCCACGGCACAGAGCGCTGGTACGTCGAGGGCGGCGAGCTGATCTGCGAGAGCGGCCCGGATGCCGCGTACGGCTATCTCCGCACAGATGCCACGTTTCGGGATTTTGAGCTTACGCTGGAGTTTCGGCAGGAGGCCGACGGAAACAGCGGTGTCTTCTTCAGATCGACGCTCGACGGCGTGATCATCACGGGCTGGCAGGCTGAGGTCGCGCCGCCCGGCCTGTTCTCAGGGGGGATCTACGAGTCGTACGGCCGCGGCTGGTTGATCCAGCCGGAGCCTGACCGGGACTCGGCGCTCCGTATGGGGGAGTGGAACGAGATGCGGGTCCGTGTTGTGGGCGATCATGTGACCACTTGGATCAACGGCACAGAGATGATCGACCTCGTCGACGAGAAGATTGGAGAGGCGACAGGACACATCGCCCTGCAGATCCACGACGGCGGTGGGATCCGAGTTCGGTGGCGGAATATTCGAGTGGTCGATTTCGGGGGCTGATCCCTCAGTCCAGCGCGCCCTTCATTATCGCGATGTCCGATTCAAACGAATCGGGAGAGAGGGGTCCGAAGGAGAAGCGGAAAAAATTGGCGAGGGGCGAGTCGTCTCCTCGACGGGCCATGTCGCAGTCGGTCCCCTTGAGAATCGCAGCACCTTTTTTGAACAGCCGCTGATTAAACGTCTCGGCTGTCAGGTGTCCGGGAAGTCGGCACCAGTGATAGAACCCGCCATCTCCAGAGTAGAGTTCGAGTCCGAGGTCGCGGAAGGCTGCCTCGTACCGCGCCCGCTGCTCGCCGTAGTAGGCGGGCACGGCCTCTCTGGCCTTCGCGACTCGATCTTTCTCGAACAATTCCACGGCGTAGAGCTGCGATGGGTGCGATACGCCACCCATTCCGAACGACGAGAAGTTGCTCAGGATCTCAACGTTCTCTTTCGACGACACAATCCAGCCGACGCGAATACCTGGGGCCTGCAGCCCTTTGGTCGCGGCTCCGATCACGAAGAGGTTCGACTCGTCGATGTCCTCTACGAACTGTAGGGCACTTACCGGCGGGTCATGGAAGAACTCGTATGCCTCATCAATGAGCACTCCGGTATCTCCCTTTGCTGCCTCGACGAGCTCCTGAAGCTCTGCACCAGACCTCGTCACACCCGTCGGATTGCAGGGGTTGCTCAGTAGCGCGAGTCGTCGCCCCTCGCCCCCCAGGTAGTCGGCCGCGGTCGGTTTGAATCCGTTCTCGATGCCGCTCGGTACCAGCTCGTAGCGCTTTCCCAGTCGCTCGAGGAGGTCGTAGTACGGAGTGTATTCGGTCTCCGCGATTCGGACGGTCGCATCAGGATCGAGGAAGAGCAGGGTCGAGACAATGGCAGGTCGCCCGCCCGCGAAGACCATGACATTTTCGGCCTCGATGCCGGCATCGTAGCAGCGGTTGTAGTATCCCGCGATCGACTCCCGGAGCGCCGGCATGCCCCATGCTTTGGGATAGCGCAAATCTTCCCACCCGATATCGACGCTGGTTGGCATGGCTGGACCGCCAGGCAACTGGTCCGTCCGAGGGAAGCCCTGACTCCACGGGTGGGTACCGGCGTCCCCCATGTAGGAGCCAAACGAATCCATGAAAGCGTAGAGTGTCTCGTAGATGCCCATCGGGCGGACATAGCGCAGGAAACTCATCGGCGGCTCTCCTCGCGAATGGCGTGAAATTCAGTGCCCTCGTTCCAGTTGGGCCACACATCGGACTGGATGACCACCCGTCCGATCTCGTAATACAGCTGCACGTCGCTGACCGCGCCGGACAAGTCCCAAGACTCGTCGAACTCGTCTGACACCATGTGGTAGCGGTCAGAGTTGTACGCGTCGTTCTGCATCTGGCCGTACCCGGATCCGTGCTCGACGTGATCGATGCCCGGGCCGGGATAGATCATCGGCACGCCAAATTTCGCCAGCTCGAAGTGATCGGACCTGAAGTAGTAGCCCTTCTCAGGTTCAGGATCAGGATCGACTCGGCGTCCCTGTACCGTGGCTGCCGCATCGGCGATGCCATCGAGCTCAGACATGCCGTACCCTTGCACCACCAGTTCACGGGTGGGTCCGAAGCTGCTCAGTCCGTCCATGTTTAGTCCGGCAACGGTTTGAGCTAGCGGGAAGACCGGATCCGCAGCGTAGTGCGCGGAGCCGAGTAACCCCTGTTCCTCAGCGGTCACCGCGAGAAAGACGATAGATCGGCGGGGCGCGGCGGGGCGTCGAGAATACGCTTCAGCCAGCTCGAGCAGCGCGGCGGTGCCGGACGCGTTGTCGTGCGCGCCGTTGTAGATACCGTCCTGCCCGGCAGCGACGAGCGCAGCGTCGGTTCCGAAATGATCCCAATGCGCCATGTAGATGAAGTAATCGTCCGGCGCTTCAGATCCAGGAAGAACCGCGATGACGTTCTTCGAGTCGGAGAAGCGCAGCGTGTTCGAGATCGACGCCGAAAGGCTCATGTCCATGGAAGTCGCGGCCAGCTCGCCTGCATCGGCTTGGGCGGCCAGTTTGTCGAAGTCGAGTCCGGCACGTCCAAAGAGGCGGTGGGTCGTTTCCTCGGTGATCCATCCCTCGATCGCCACGTGGCCTGCGTTCCCATCGTCACTCTGAAGATTGAATTGCGGTCCGGTCCAGCTGTTGCGGACTGTCTCCCATCCGTAGGCGGCCGGAGCCGTCTGATGCACGATCAGTGCGGCGGCGGCGCCTTGCCGCGCGGCTTCCTCGAACTTGTACGTCCACCGGCCGTAGTACGTCATCGTGTTGCCGGAAAACACGTCCGGATCCTGTGTGGCGAAGCCGGGGTCGTTTACCAGAATAACCACGGTCTTCCCCGCGACATCGACGCCTGCATAATCGTCCCAACCGAATTCTGGGGCGACGATGCCGTAGCCCACGAAGACCATTTCAGAGTCCTGGACGCTGGACTCGTCGACGACCCGTGTCGTCCACGTCACGAAGTCGTCGGCATAGGCGAACGACATCGGGTCGCCCATACCGGTCACGCGGAACGGCGCGCGCTCCGGGTCAACCGTGATATCGACCAATGGTACGTCCTGGAAGTAGCTATCCCCGTTCCCAGGCTCGAGGCCGAGAGAGGCGAAGTACTCCGAGATGTACGCGACAGTAAGCTCTTCACCGGGGGAAGAAGGCGCGCGTCCGCCGAACTCGTCAGATGCGAGGACAGCCATATGCTCCGCGATCTGGGCCTCTGTGATCGAGCCGGGACCACCGGCCCCGTCGTCGCCTTCATCAAAGACTGAGTCGGAAGCGGCGCCACCACAGTTGGCGAGGAATGCCAAGGCTATCGCGGCGGGCATGGCACGATGGATCTGTTTCATGTTGCTCATGGTCGGATCGAAGGGGTTGCTATTCCAGTGGGGGCGGGCGGCCTTGTTTACTCAGGCCCCCGGGTCCAAGTCTCGCAGGAGAACCTTACGAAACTGAACGGGATGACTTTCGCTCTGGAGGGCAATGTAGCCCCGGGAAAGTTCCGTGCCGTCGGGCTTGGCGGTGGGGTCGAAGCCTGTGACCACTCCACCACCGACAACGGGGTGTTCGTAGACCAGCACGGTGTCGCCGTTCACAGCGTGGACGATCGACTTGTGACCGCGCACCCAGAGGTCGACCGTGACCCACGCCTCGCCGTGAAATGTGGGTGACGTCGAGTTGATGCAGTGCGCTTCGGTGAACACGCCGCCGATGTCCACATGGGTACCGGGCGTACACAGGTTTGCGGTCGCGCGCTCGTCAGTGCCGTCACCCCCGAGGAACTGCGCCTCGATCGAGACGGGAAAGTCCTGGTCTGCGAGCATCGATTCGGCACTCTGGGCGTGCAGCATCGCGCCACTGTTCCGAAGGGCCCAGTCCGGTCCGTCCTCCGCTTGCTCTCCGACGAATCGGTACTCGACACGTAGTTGATAGTGCGAGAAGGGCGTGTCATAGAAGAGGTGCCCAAAACGCTCGTCGAACGGACCATAGGCGTCGACGTCGGCGTCCCCCGCATAGCTCACGGTCAAAAGCCCGTCCTCGACTCGAAACGTATGGTATGGGTCTTCGCCCGCCTCGCTGCCGCGGATCTTCGGAGTCCACCCGGTCAGGTCTTCACCGTTGAAGAGGGCGGTCCAGCCGCTGGTTCCATCGCCAGAGGCGTCCGCCGGTTCTTTGTTCGATGAATCGGCTGCGCAGCCGGTGCAGAGCAGGGCGGTGAGCACGAGCGAGGTGACTTGGCGAATAGACATGACGGTTGTGGTTGGGAATCTTATGATCCGGGGATCCTACCCGATGCGCCGGACGTTTTCCACTGGAGGCGAGATGTCTGTACTGATCGATCGATTTGGGGCCAATCGCAAAGCAGCGGACGCGTTTCTTGCTGCGATGGATGGGTATGGCTGCCTGACCCTGAGGGCTCCCGGAAAGTGGACACCGTCGCAATTCGTCGAGCCGCACACACTGAATCATCTCTTCCAGATGCCGGAGCAGTCATGAGAATCAGAATCTGGTTAGGCCTACTCCTTGGGGGTGCGACGTTGGCTTCCGCCGCGACTAGTGGTCGCCTGGACGCCCAGGAAAATCCGCTCCCTGCCGTGGAGAAGGTCCGCAACTACCTCCCCCACATGACTGTGCCCGAGGTGCAGGACCTGCTGAGCCGCTCGGACATGGTGATTCTACCCGTCGCCTCACTCGAACAGCACGGGCTGCATCTGCCCATTGGAACCGACTACCTGAATGGGGTGGAGAGGGCCAAGCTCATCGCGCAGCGCGCAGACGTTCTTGTGGCCCCGATTCTCCTTCCGGGGCAGTCGCCGTATCACATGGGCTTTGAGGGGACGGTCACGCTCCCCTCGCCGCTCATCCAGGAGGTGTACGTCGAGGCGGCCAAGAGCCTGATGACGCATGGCTTCAAGCGGTTTTTGGTTCTGAACGCACACGGAGGAAACGCTGCAATCACACGGTTCATCGTTGATAGGATTAACCAGGAGACTGAGGGGATCGCAGTGGACCTCGGAGCCGTTCTGGGTCCCTTCAGGCAGCCGCTGGCCGGCACACCTCAGTCTGACAATGCGCCCCCGGTGTTCGACCGCCACGGCGGGACCGGTGAAACGTCGAGCTCCATGTATCTCATACCGGAACTCGTGAATCTTGATGTGGCTGTTCCGGCTGAGTTGACACTTCCCCCTCACATGGAGGCGATGCTTCCGGCGGTGATCGGAGGTGACCCGACAGCGCTCACGGTTTTCCTCGCAGAGGGGCTGAAGGACGAAGCGACCGGGAAGGGCACCTCGGCCGCTCAGATGTCGACGACCGGTGTGTGGGGCGTGAGGGATCCTGCCGAAGGCACAGCCGAGCGCGGGTGGGCGGACACTGAGTCGATGGTCACTGCCGCGGTCGCTTTCATCGAACGATGGAATGAGCTCAGACCTCCGGGGACCGGACGATAGGCATGCGACTACGCGGGCGTCGGACTGGCATTGTGGGCTGACGGTGGGCGAGCCCGGACATGGGATCGCCCACGGTTTTTGTAACGATTTATGGAGTCGTCGGGGTCCATGATGCGAACGGAAATCCCACGATCGATGGGTTCAGCCATTGGGTCCAACGATGGCATCCGGAGCTACCGCGAGGTCGCTCACCCTGGGAACGGGACGGCCCCGACGAACGATTGGTGCGGCTTCACGCTTGAAGCCGGCCTTAGGGGATAGGCTACCGGACTGCATCAGCCGGAGAGGCAGCTCCTACTGTCTTGCAAGAAGTACCTATCCGCCGAACCTCGCTCAGGCGGTTCAAGACGACGGCATCGTGATTGAGCCCGAGTGGCTGACGCCTGGGATGGCTCACATCAAGTCCTGGCTACGACCGAATCTGCCAGTACGTCTCGATCTCGGTCGCCATCCCGCCCGGTAGCGAACTCATCCCAACTGCAGCCCTAGTTCCTTTCCCTGCGTCCTCGCCGAAGATCTGGACCATGAAGTCGCTGAAGCCGTTGATCACAAGGGGCTGATCGATGAAGTCCGGTGTGGCATTCACCATTCCAAAAGTCCGAACCAGCCGTTCCACTCGGTCGAGGCTTCCCAGCGCGTTTCGGACAGTCGCGAGAATGTTCAGCCCGCACTGATACGCCGCGGCCTGGCCCTGCTCGATCGAGTAGTCATCCCCGACTTTCCCCTGGAATCCGGGTCCGCCGTCCGGCGTGCGGGGCGTGTGGCCTGCTGCATACAGAACGTTGCCCACGACCACAGCCGGGACGTAGGTCGCGATCGGACGCGGTGCGGTAGGGAGCTCAATGCCGAGTTCTCGGATCCGTGCTTCCGGACTGACCTGAGTGAGTCGCTCCAGTTCGGCCCCGGCGCTCTCCGCTGCCGACAGCCGGCCAGGCAAGAAGAGTCCGAGGCCCGCTGTCGCGGCGCCTCCGAAAAAGCTGCGACGGGTCGGTTGATTCGGCATGAGCTCTACTGAGTTGGAGTGCAATGAATTGGTGAGGCGATCGAATCTCTGATCTAATCATAGGACAGCAGTCTGGAGCAGACGACCCAGGGATACCAAACGGGGCCCCGACCATGATGTGGTCCAGGCCCCGCGTTCTATCGACTGCTGAGAGGCAGGCTAGCTGATCGTCGCGAGCCCTACCTGTGCGAGCACCACCAGCATGACGCGCTGTACCCCGATGTGGCCGTCGACATTGCGGAACCACTCGTCGAGAGAGTGTGCGCCTACGCCCTGACCACCACCACCAATGGTGATCGCCGGGATGCCCATGGAGATCGGGATGTTCGAATCCGTGGACGAGCGACCGAACGTCGGCTCGAGGCCCATGGCGCGCGTGACTGCGGCAGCCTGCTGCACATACGGGTCGTCCTCGGCTACTTCACCTGACGGACGGTCACCAATGAGATCAACGTCGACCGTGAGCGCCGGGCCACGTGTCCGGAGATCATTCTCTTCCGACATTGCGTGCTGGATCGCACCCTGGAGAATCGCATCAACAGCGATGAGAGTCTCCACGCCCTGCGAACGCATGTCGATCTCCATCCAGGACTCGAACGGGACCGAGTTCACGGACGTGCCGCCACCGACTCGGCCCACGTTGTAGCTCGTCCGGAACGGAGCGTTACGGGTGTACGGATCCGCGCCATCCTGGAAGTAGCGGATTGCCCTACCCATCGCGTGTGCCGGGTTTGCGAGGCCGAAGGCACCCCACGAATGTCCACCCGGTCCCTTGAACGTCACGCGGTAGCGATGAGACCCGAGACCCATGTGGGTGATACCCGTCGCACCGGTGCCATCGACCGAGATGAACTGGTCGATGCGAGGTCCGCCGTCCCGGAAGAGGTGCTTCATGCCGCGCAGATCACCGATTCCTTCTTCACCGACGTTCCCGATGAAGAGGATGTCGCCCTCGGTCCTGATGTTTGCGTCGTTCATCGCACGAAGCACAGCGAGCAGCGTCGCGAGCCCTCGTGTGTCGTCGGCGATGCCGGGTGCGAAGATCGTGTCACCCCGCTGGGTGATGCTCACATCCGTACCTTCAGGGAAGACCGTGTCCAGATGACCAGCGATGGCCAACACTTCCCCACCACCCGTGCCGCGACGGAGCCCGATCACGTTGCCGATTTCGTCCGTCCAGGCACTATCCACGCCGATTTCGCGAATCATTTCCAGATACGCTGCACCGCGCTCGTCCTCCATGAACGGCGGTGCCGGGATCTGGGTGAGCGTGCGCAGGTCGTCCATCGTCTGTTCGTCTGTCGCTTCGATATGATCCATCGCGGACTGGACGACGGGGCTGCTCATGAGTTGGCGGATTTGGGCGTCGTAGTCCGACGCCGTCTGAGCCTGGAGCTCCGAGGCGACGGACACCAGCAGGCAGGTAAGGGCCGCGGCGGTAACAAAGGGGCGAAGGGAACGAGCTATCATGGCTTCTTGAACTCCAGTGGTACGATTTGCGATCGGTCGATGGATGATGTGGCCCGGACTATGCGAAGGGCTGCGATCTCGCGGAAGGCCCCGAGGACGACATAGCGCACGTGACTTGTTCCAGCCGCACCCCTCTCCTACCGTCTCAGCGACCCGAATGGGTCCACCGATACCGGCACTGCACAAGGAGCACCTCGAACATGATGTTGCCTGGCACCTCAGACGTTCTACATCGCTCGCGCCGTTCTCTGCACCGTCCTAGCCTCGCCGCCGCCGCCTTTCTGGTTTTGGCAACGCCGGTGTTCGCGCAGGATGCCAAGGATCAGATGGCTGCATTCATCGATGCGAACGCAGATCAGTTCGGCGAAACCGCTCAGGAGATCTGGGAGCTGGCTGAGGTCGGCTATATGGAGACCGAGTCGTCGGAGACCCTTCAGGGACTCCTGCGCGCCGAAGGCTTTGAGATCGCAGCCGGTGTGGCGGGAATCCCGACGGCGTTCGTCGCATCGTGGGGCGGAGGCGGCCCGGTCATCGGGATCATGGGTGAATACGACGCGCTACCTGGCATCAACCAGAGTCGGTCTGCGGAGCGCGATCCGATTCCCGGGAAGATCGCAGGGCATGCGTGTGGGCATCACCTTTTCGGCACCGGCTCCGTGGCTGCCGCCATGGCGGTGAAGGACTGGCTCGAGGAGACGGGGACAACCGGCACAGTCCGTGTCTACGGTACGCCAGCTGAGGAAGGCGGCGCGGGGAAGGTCTACATGGTTCGAGCCGGCCTGATGAATGACGTGGACGCCATGCTGCACTGGCATGCGGGCTCCCGGAACGACGCGAGCGCCTCGTCCTCGCTGGCCAACAAGTCGGCGAAGATTCGTTTCTACGGCCAGTCGGCCCATGCGGCGGCGGCCCCCTGGCGCGGCCGCTCGTCGCTCGACGGTGTCGAGGCGATGCACGACATGATCAACATGATGCGTGAGCATGTGACCCCGGCCAGCCGGATTCATTACGTGATCACTGCGGGTGGCTTTGCACCGAACGTCATTCCGGACTTCGCCGAGTCTTACATCTATGTTCGGCACCCAGACCCGGAAGAAGTTCGTCGGATGTTCGACCGAGTCATTTTGACGGCGGAGGGCGCTGCGCTCGGAACGGAGACCCGAATGGAGTACGAGGTCATCCACGGCATCTACAACGTGCTGCCGAACGCGGCTCTCGGGCGTGCGATGCATGCGAACCTATCGCGCGTTGGAGGTGTGCCATACACGGCAGATGAAGTGCGCTTCGCTGAGATGATTCAGACCACGTTCCCGGATGGCGTGCCGCCCATTTCAAGTGCTCAAGATGTTCAGCCATTTGAAGTGATCGAGGTCGGGCAGGGGGGCTCGACGGACGTTGGAGACGTGAGTTGGACGATTCCGACGGCGGGTCTGAGCACTGCGACGTGGGTGCCGGGGACGTCTGCGCACTCCTGGCAGGCGGTTGCCGCCGGTGGGACAGAGATCGGGAACAAGGGCATGATCAACGCTGCGAAGGCGCTGGCGTTCACCATGCACGATCTCTTCACGAACCCGGCCCTGCTTGAAGAAGCCCGTACCGAGTTTCTGACCCGTCGCGGCCCCGACTACATCTACGAGCCACTGCTCGGCGATCGCGATCCGCCGTTGGACTATCGGGCGAGCGTGATTGGGGGTTCGGGAAACTAGGGGCGACCCCAAGAGGGACGATGTTCTCGCGAGCGTGGCGCCAGCTCGAGTGCCGTCACCGTGCCTGGCGGTATCGAGTCCGAAAAGACCCGCCGGAAGTTCGGTGGATGCGTGAAGTGATCCCAAGGGGCCACGGTCGTTGATGCCGGCGCGTACAAAGGCGGGTACACCTTCTGGATGCGTGAGGAGGTGGGCCCGCAGGGGCAGGTGTTCGCATTTGAGCCCCAGCCGGAGCTCGCGGACTTCGTCGGGCGCATGATCCAGGTCGTCAGCTGGCAGAACGTCCTCGTCGACTGTTGTGGATTGTCGTCCGAGGCGGGAGAGAGGGCACTCCATGCCCCCCTGGGAAGACCGAGCCAACAGGCGTCCCTCGTCGTCGAACGGACTGACGGACGTAGCTACGACCTTCCGCTTAAGACCCTGGACGAGGCGTTCGCTGAGCATGATGGCCGGCCTGTGTCCCTCATCAAGTGCGGTGTGGAAGGACACGAACTCGATGTGTTTCTGGGGGAGGCGAGCCACGCTCGAGCGCGACCAACCTCGGCTGTTGTTCGAGTGCGAAGAACGACACGATCGCGAGCGAGGGGTTGGCGCTGTGTTCGAGTATCTAGAGTCGCTGGGCTATGTCGGCCAGGTCTTCATGGGCCGGGATCTGCTACCGCTCGATCAGTTCGACGTGAGGCTGCATCAGGACGAACTGAAGCGGCCCCCTATGCGAACAACTTTGCCTTCGTGCATACAGACGGTCTCTAGCTACGCCCGCGAATCCTCGCTGGTCCACGAAGTCTCTCGACTACCGCCCGGCCCTCCGAGTTTAGAAGCGAGCCTCTCGGTCGCCACTGTGTACGCGCAGCCGAAACAGACGACGTCCCCCGTCCCAGCGACCACGAGTCGGTGGCCCCACAACCAGCTCATCGAGCTGACGCCGCCGAGCGCGCCGCCTTCCTCGTTTGCTCGTTCACCGGGTGGCCGTCCGCAGCATCGGGGACGTCGAGGCCGTTCCACAGTGTTGTCCCAACCTTGCAGGTGCCTCCGGCCTCTCTACCTTGGCCGCCGTCGGTCGCCTTGGCCGGTCAGTCTGATCTGCATGAGAAAAGACCATATGCGTAAGGATAGTCCTGAGAACGACGCGGGCTCGGAGGTGGAACTTGGGTGACGTACTGATTCGAGGTGGTACGGTCGTGTCTTCCACAGGCACGCAGAAAGCGGACGTCCTGATCCGTGATGGCAAGATCATCGAGGTCGGCGCCGACCTCGCCGCCACACGGGGGGATAGCCCCGCGCACGTACTTGGTGGCTCCGTCGAGGTCATCGACGCCACCGGGCACTTGGTCATGCCCGGCGGCATCGACACGCACACGCACCTGGCGCATCCGATCGGCCGTCTCGGTGTTACGACGGCGGACGACTTCTACACGGGGACCGTTGCGGCTGCGTTTGGAGGCGTGACCACCATTGTGGACTTCGCGCTGCAGGATCAGGGTGGCACACTGGCAGCGGCGCGTGATGGACGCCTCGGCGTGATCGCTCCCGATGCGGTCATCGACTACGGCTTCCACATCATCGTGACAGATGTGAACGAAGCGGTTCTTGGGGAGATCGAAGCACTGGTCGCTTCGGGATTTCCGTCGTTCAAGATTTACATGACATACGGGGACAAGAAGATCGCTGATGACGATCTGATTCTCCTCCTCGAACGTGCGGCTCAGCACGGTGGACTGATTTACGCGCACTGCGAGAACGACTGTGCCGTGACGCATCTGATCGAGCGGCACCTTCACGAAGGAAAGACGGGGCCAGCGTACCACGCGACGAGCCGCCCGCCTGCTGTCGAAGCCGAGGCGACGAACCGGGCGATCATGCTCGCCGAGCTCGCGGGTGCACCCATCTGTATTGCCCACGTCACGTCAACCGGAGCGGCGGAGCATGTGGCGGCGGCTCGTGCGCGGGGAGCATACGTCACGGCGGAGACCTGCCCACAGTATCTGGTTCTGGACGACTCGGTCTACGATCCGGCCGCGGGCTGCGAGGTGGCCAAGTTCGTTTGTAGCCCTCCGATGCGTGATGTCGCACATGTCGAGGCCCTCTGGAAAGCGCTGGCTGCTGGTTCGATCCAGCAGGTGTCATCGGACCACGCGCCGTTCCGCTTCGAGGGACAGAAGACCGGTGGTTGTGACAATTTCACCCAGATCCCGAACGGGCTTCCCGGCATCGAGACCCGGCTCCCGATCCTGTTCACGGAGGGCGTGACCAAGGGACGCCTTTCGCCGGAGCGTTTTGTGGAACTCGTGGCCACCGGCCCGGCTCGGATCTTCAGCCTGGATAACAAGGGCTCGATCGCGCCGGGCATGGATGCCGACATCATCGTGGTCGACCCCGACCGTGAAGTCGAGATCGACCCGTCTGTACTCCACTCCGCAGTCGACTACAGCCCTTATCAGGGGATGAAGCTGCGTGGCTTCCCGACCTGGACGCTCTCGCGAGGCGAGGTCGTTGTGGCCGACGGGGAGCTTCTGGGCGAGCGGGGGCGTGGCGAGCGCGTCGAGCGCCAGCCGATTGATGCTGGTCCGGACTGGTCCGTCGGTCCAACTGCCGCCGAGGCCAGCCGGGTTGAGGCCACTCCCGTTGGGGCTACTTCGGAATCAGATCGTCCCTGACCTCGTCGATGATGCCGTAAAAGCAGCACCATTCGCCTTCGAGTACCGAAGGACGTGACCGAAGTCCAAACACCAGGCCGTCCTCGGGTGCTGCGACCTCGGCGGCCACCTCTCCGTAGAGATCGTAGATCTTTCCGAGGGGTGTGCCTGCGTCCATGGCTGTCTCGAACGTCATCGCAGCGTCACCTACCCACATGCCCGATGCGGGTGCGAGGAGCGCCTCCTGGTGGCCCATCCGCCACTCGGCGGCGTAGGTGGCGTCTCCCGAGACCATGCCATAGTGCTGCATGACGTTGTAGTAGCCGACAGCCAGATCCTCTGCGATCTCGTGGAAGTCGCTCGTGAGTGTGCGGCAGTTTCCACCGAGCTCGACCGTGACGCCGGCCTTACCCAACTCAGCCATCTTCGACGCCGGGTTTCCTCCGCCCACGCCACTGCGGAAGACCAAGTCCCACGGCTCGCCCATAGCGGCGGCGAGCTCGAGGCTCTGAGGATTGTCCGAGGCGAAGATCATGTGCGCGAGGTAGGAGTGCTCGCCTCCTGAGTGGATCGCGATCTGGAGATCACATGCGTCCTTCATTGCGATCCAGTGCGCCCATGCCGCACGCTCCGTCGGGTAGCCGTCCGCGCGCCCGGGATACATGCGATTCATGTCGTACGTGAAGGAGTCGAGCGGGTCTCCACGCTTCCCAGCCTCGAAGGCCGGGACATTCATGGCACCCACGCCGACGACCGTTCCGGAGATCGCGGACGGGTCGAGTCGCTCGAAGAGTTTGAAGATCGAGAACGCACCCTCCGGTTCATCTCCGTGTGTCGCACCGTTGATCCATAACACCGGGCCATCGCTGGATCCGTGACAGACGAGCACTGGGATTTCCCGTTTCCGTCCGTCCACACTCGATCCATAGACGAGGGCAGCACGCCCTGACGTTCCGGCGTCAATGCTGCCGTTTCCGATCTCGAATGCATCTCTCATGGCTTTTCGGGTCCTATCGTCACGTGTGTGAAAACTGGGTGTGAATGAAGATGGTCCGTGCTGAAATCCGTTCGGATCTCAGCCGATGGTCTCCAGCAGGAATGGGATGTCGTTTTCGCTCGCGAGAGCACGAATACTCTCGAACAGATCGCGTTGCAGGGGAATACCACGGCTCATACGTTCCGCGGCGCGCCGTTGCTCGGACTCGCCGGGGAGCTGGATCGGGTGCTCAGCGTCGATCGGATCCGCGGACATGATCTGCTCGATGAGCCGCTCTAGGCGGAGATCGAATGTCTCTCGTTCCATGAAGGCTTCGATATCGATCGCGATCATTGTGTGGGCGACGTCGAAATCCTGGTCATCCTGAAAGACATCTGTGCCGAACATTGAGCCGGTGAGGACCCCCGTAAGGACATCCGTGATCAGGCTCAGGCCGTAGCCTTTGTAGTCCCCCACGGGCAGAAGGGGACCCTCGTCCGCCGCCACAGGATCCGTCGTGCGCTCCCCGTCGGGAGTCAACGCCCAGTTGTCGGGCATTGGCAGCCCTTCGCGGGCGAGCCAGCGCATCATCCCTTTCCCCGACTGCGTCAGTGCCATGTCGAGGACGATCGGAAAATGGTCGCGGCGCGGGACAGCCATGCCCCACGGGTTCGTTCCCAGGACCGGTTGCGTGGCTCCCCAGGGGGCCATTTCGGCGCCGGCGTTCGTCATCGCGATTCCTATCAGCCCTTCATCGGCCGCATGCTTCGCGTGGTAGCCGGAGGTGCCGAAGTGATTCGAATGTTGGACTGCGACCATTGCGATGCCCGTCGTACGGGCCTTTTCGATGGCTCGGCTCATGGCGCGGTGGCCAGCGACGTATCCTAGACCGTTGCCCGCATCGAGGAGGGCGGTCGAAGTGCGATCAGCCACCCAGGTCATGTGGGCGTCACCGACCAGTCCACCGTTTCTGAATCGCCGCGCGAAACGAGGGAGCTTCTCGAAACCCTGGCCCTGGCCTGGGTGCCACCACAGGGCCGCAGTGAGGATGCCGTCGGCGTTGATCCGGGACTCCTCTTTGTTGGCGCCCAGGCCTGCGAAGAACGTTTCGAGGAATGCACGCCCAGACGCCTGACTGACGCGCACGGTGTCGAGTGCGTCAGTCAGGTCATACATGGACCCGTCCCCAGTCGTAACCTGCGTGAGCAGGATCCCTCGCCTACCGGTTGCCTCCCGGACGATAAACCCGCACTGGGGTCAGGTTCGCTCCGGTAAGGCCCGTCGGCTCGTCCTCGCTCACAACCGGCATGTTCAGCGTACCGATACCGTCGATCGTGGCGCTGATGACCTCGCCTGCCTGCAGGAAGCGCTGCTCGCCTCGGACCGCAGTGCCCATTCCTGTGCCGCCTGACGTGCCGTTGTTGATCACATCTCCGGGGTACAGCGTGATGATCGAGGAGCCGTACTCTACGAGCTCCCAGAGTGTGTGGATCATGTCGCCCGCGGTCGCTTCCTGCATGACCTCGTCGCCGACGTTGAGCGTCTGTCGCAGGATCTCCATCGGGTTGCCGTAAAACTCCTTTGGCACAATCCAGGGACCCATGGGTGCGAACGTGTCGTGGCCTTTTCCGACGAACCAGTCAGAGGTGAGCGGGTTGCCGCCCGGAGGCCGCCCACCGCGATCCGAAATATCCATGGTGACCAAATATCCGAAGATGTGCGCCTCGGCATCGTTCGCAGAGATGTACTTCCCGGCCCGCCCGATGACCGCGCCGAGCTCGACTTCCCAGTCGATCCGGGTCCGGCCCCAAGGAAGGATGATCGGTTGACCATCTCCCACTACCGCGCCTCGACTCGGCTTCATGAAGAGGTATGGCACACCGCGATTTTCGCGTCGCTGACGACGAGCCTCCTCGCGGTTCGCATCATCTCCGGTCTCGTTGACGTGACTGTAGAAGTTCACGGCTGCATTCAGAATTTTCCCCGGATACATGATCGGCGGCAGCGTCTGGACTTCGTCGAGATCGTAGACGTACTCGGCACGAGTGCCGGTGATCATGTCGTTCGCCACGACGTAGTTCACGATCTCGTAAAGGCGAGCCTTCATGCCGTACTCGTAGCGCGAGATCAGCTCGAGCATGTCGGCGGGAAGCGGAATCGCCGGATACGCGGCGTTTCGCTCCAGCGCGGTGTTCGCTCGGTTCAGCTCGACGATGTACTGGTCGCGCAATACGATCGCGACCTGGGGTGCGCCCTCGATTTCGAAGGTGCCGACTTTGAATGGCTCCGCGATGTCCATCTGAGCCGCTACAGGGGCGGCCGGCGCGATGGCGAGTGGCGCGAGCGCGAACAGCAGTGAGATGGGCGATCGACGACGCATGTTCATGTCCTTGGTTTGTGGAAGGACAGGAGATTGCGACTGCTAATCGGGTCGCACAACCTCCAGTGAACTCTCCGGCGTCTGTCCGCGAGCGAACACATCGACGTAGGGGCTCCGCGCGTGCGTAAAGTCTTTGACGCGCTGGAGGTCTTCCTCGGGCGCGTCACTCACCACCGAGATTGTGTACCGGACGTTGATGTATCCGGCGACGCTGTCCGATACACCGAAGAGCGCTGCGTCATCGAAGTCAGCTTGCACTTCCACCTCGACACTCTGTACGGGAACGCCGAGCCGTGCGGCTTCCATCACGTACACGATTGCGACACAAGACCCGAGCGCGGCGCGACCCAGCACTCCGGGCGTCGGCCCCTCACCACCACCACCGGCCTTCGGCGACATGTCCGCGACCAGTTTCCACGGACCTTCTTCGATATGGCACGTGAGCTTGTTGTCGACGCGGGCGCGGGACGTAGCTGTGTTCAGCCCCCGCTCCGGATCTTTCTTGAACATCTCCGAGATCCACTGGTGCGCTGTCGCTATAGGACTGAGGTCGATCATGAAAGGAGGGTGTTGGAGTGGACGCTGGCCTGCTCGGTGAGTGGCCCCCGATGATATGTATATGGGAATATCACGGCACGGAGGTCAGTGAGAATTTTCCCCCGGTGCGCTCCCGCTCTAGAATGGCGGTCCCTTAAACAGTGAGCCGAAGCATGCGCCGTCCTTTCTGCACACTCGCCGCCATCGCACTTGGTGTTGCGTCGCCCATCGGGGCCGCCGCACAGGATCCCGGCATCGATGCCGCGGTCGAGCGGTACGTCGATCAGATCATCGAGATGCGTCACCAGATCCACGAGAACCCGGAGCTCGGGAATCGGGAGTTCGAGACCGCCGCGCTCGTCGCGGCTCATCTCCGTTCTCTGGGGTTCGACGAGGTGACGACCGATGTAGCGCACACGGGCGTCGTCGGAATCCTCATCGGTGGGCTTCCTGGGGATACCGTTGCGGTCCGTGCGGACATGGACGCGCTGCCGGTCACGGAAGGGACGGGCTATGATTTCGCCTCGACGGTTCGGACCGAGTACCTCGGGCAGGAGGTCGGGGTCATGCACGCGTGCGGACACGACATCCACGTGGCGGTTCAGCTTGGCGTCGCCTCGGTTCTCGCCTCTATCCGTGACGAGATCCCTGGCGTGGTGAAGTTCATTTTCCAGCCGGCCGAGGAAGGCCCGCCGCCGGGAGAGGAGGGTGGGGCCGATCTGATGGTGCGCGAGGGCGTGCTCGACGGACCGCGCCCGTCAGCCATCTTCGGACTCCATACGCTCGCTGCAATGGAGGTTGGCACGCTGGGCTACGCGACCGGACCGGCGCTCGCGGCGGTCGATGGTTTCAATATCCGGATCATCGGACAGCAGGCGCACGGGGCGTATCCGGAGCTGGGAATCGATCCGATCGTCATAGCGGCACAGGTCGTGATGGGCCTTCAGACGATCCGTTCGCGGAATCTTCCTTCGCTCGAGCCGAGTGTCGTGACCGTCGGTCGGATCAGCGGCGGGACACGTCGCAACATCATCCCCGAAGACGTGATCATGGAGGGAACGGTACGGACGTACTCGCCGCAGGTACGCGACGACATCGAGCGCCGGATGGAGGAGATCGTTGCCGGGATCGTGGCGGCGGGGGGCGGTCAGTACGAGCTCCAGTACGACCGCGGTACACCTGCGACTATCAACGACGCGACGCTGACACAGCAGATGGCGCCCACGCTCTCGAAGATCGTCGGGGACAAGGTCGAGGTCCTGGACCCAGTCATGGGTGGAGAGGACTTCGCGTACTTCGCGAATGAGGTGCCCGGGTTCTTCTTCCGTCTCGGCATGGTCGCGCCGGGCGAAACATCTGGTGGACACCACACGCCGACGTTCAAGGCAGACGACGCGTCGATTCCTGTGGGGATGCGTGCGATGTCGAATCTGCTCATCGACTATCTGAAGAGCCGTCCGAGGATGCAGCCATGAAGAACGTGAACGTCGCTGGTATCCGGTCGGCGGGTGCCGCCGCCCTCCGCGTGCGTACCGGGAACGCGTTCCTAGCCGGCCTGCTAGTGTCGGTCACGAGTGTGTTCGCCACCGACGCCGCCGCTCAGACTCGCTTCCTTCGCCAACCGTCCGTAAGCGCGACCGAGATCGCCTTCGTGCATGCGAACGACATCTGGGTCGTCGGGCGTGATGGAGGGGCCGCTCGTCGACTCACGACGAATGAGGGCGCGGAGACCGAACCTGCGTTCAGTCCGGACGGCCAGTGGATCGCGTTCACAGGGCAGTACGACGGGAACCAGGATGTCTACCTGGTCTCCGCGACCGGTGGGCAGCCACAGCGGCTGACGTGGCATCCGAGTGCAGATGCCGTTCAGGGCTGGACGTCAGAAGGGGACATCCTCTTCCGCTCTGGCCGCGAGGCCGTCCCGACCCGGCTCTGGAAGTTCTTCAGCGTGTCCCCTCAGGGCGGATATCCCGAGGCGCTGCCCGTTCACCAGGCCTACCAAGGCGAGATGAGTGAGGACGGCTCGATGCTCGCCTATCAGGAAATTCAGCTGTGGGACCCGGGTTGGCGGAACTACCGCGGTGGCCAGGCACAGCCGGTGCGGGTCGTGTCGCTGCCTTCGCTCGACCTGCAGACGCCATCCTGGGAGGGGGAGCGTCATCTCGATCCGTCGTGGATGGACGGATCGGTCTACTACATGTCCGAGCGCGACTACGCGAGCAATGTGTGGACGTACGACCCGGCGACCGGACAGGATCGCCAGCTCACCCAGCACGCGGACTTCGATGTGATGAGCCTGGATTCCGGACACGGCGTCGTGGTCTACGAGCAGGCCGGGTATCTGCATGAGTGGGACGCTGGGACCGGCGCGACCCGGCAACTCGACATTCAGGCGGCCGGAGATCAGAACTGGGCGCGCTCCCGCTGGGAGGACGTTGGCGGCAACCAGCTGACCAATGCACGGCTTTCGCCAACCGGGAAACGCGCGCTCTTCCAGCACCGCGGAGACATTTTCACCGTTCCGGTCGAGCAGGGCAGCTGGCGCAATCTCACGCAGTCGCCGGGCGTCGCCGACAGGCACCCGGTGTGGTCGCCGGACGGCGAGCAGGTCGCCTGGTTCAATGACGAGTCGGGCGAGTATGGGCTCGTGATTGCCGACCAGGATGGCGGAAACGCTCGACGAATCGAGATATCCGAACCGTCATTCTATTTCTTGCCGACTTGGTCTCCGGACGGCTCGAAGCTCGCGTTTACTGATACACACTACCGTGTGCTCGTAATGGACGTCGCTTCCGGCGACATCGATCACGTCGACACCGATCGCTACGCTCACCCCGAGCGAACAATGAACCCGGAGTGGTCACCGGACTCCCGATTCATCACCTATGCCCGTCGTCTCGACACGCAACTACGTGTCGTCGTCGTGCACGACACGGAAACGGGCGAGACCCATCAACTGACGGACGGAATGGCCGATGCCATCTCGCCGGTGTGGGATGCTTCGGGGGACTACCTCTACTTTCTGGCGTCGACGAACTACGGCCTGAACACTGGCTGGCTCGACATGACGTCGTTCGACCACCCCGTCACGCGTGCGCTGTATGTCGCGATCCTCGACGCCGATGGTGCCTCGCCGTTCCTCCCGCGCAGTGACGAAGAGGGGACGGGCGAGGCCACGGATGCCCACACCGCTGGGAAAGACGGTGATACGCAGGATGCCCCGTCGGTCACGCTCGACGTTGCCGGTATCGAGTCACGCATCGTCGCCGCGCCCGTCCTGCCCCTGAGGAACTACACGGGACTCGTTGCCGGTCCGGCTGGTCAGGTCTTCGTTTCCGAGAGTGTGCTGAACGAGCCCGGGGCGACGCTGCATCGCTACAGCCTGAAAGATCGGGAGCCGATGGAGTACGCCACCGCCATCGTGAGTGCCACCGTTTCGAACGATCGCAAGAAGCTCCTCATGCGTTCCGGTTCTTCGTGGACCGTGACCAACACCGCCGGCGGTGCGCCCAGCTCTTCCGACGGCCACCTCGCCCTGGGTGGTATGCGCATTCGCATAGAGCCCCAGGACGAATGGGGTCAGATGCTGCGTGACGGCTGGCGCTTCATGCGCGACTTCCTCTACGTCGACAATCAGCACGGCGCCCCGTGGGACGACGTCTGGCAGTGGTACTCGGACTGGCTGCCCGATGTCGAGCACCGCTCTGACTTCGGCCAGTTGCTCGACATGGTGTCCGCAGAAATCGCCGTCGGACACTCTTATGTGCGCGGAGGCGATTTCCCTGACCTCACGAGTCCCCGTACCGGACTTCTCGGCGCGGATATCGTAGCGTCCAACGGCGGTTATCAGATTTCCCGAATCTACACCGGAGAGAACTGGAACCCCGGGCTCACCGGACCGCTGGCGCACGCTGGACTCGGCGTGTCGGAGGGCGACTATATCGTCGCGGTCGAAGGCCAAGTTCTGTCCGCACCGACAAACCCGTTCGAGCTCCTTGAAGGCACAGCTGGGCGCACGGTTCGCATTTCGGTGAACTCTTCGCCATCGGTGAAGGGTGCCCGCGAAATCATCGTGGAGCCGACTGGTGACGAGGGGCAGCTACGGAGCTGGGCGTGGGTCGAAGACAATCGTCGGAAGGTCGATGAGATGAGTGACGGCCAACTCGCGTACGTCTGGCTCCCGAACACGGGACAGGGCGGCTACACCTACTTCAACCGGATGTATTTCGCACAGCAGGACCGGAAGGGTGCGGTCATAGATGAGCGGAACAACGGTGGCGGGTCAGCTGCGGATTATATTGTGGATCTCATGGCACGCGAGCTCACCGGCTACTTCAACTCGAAGGCCGGAGACAAGAAGCCGTGGACGCAGCCGATGGCAGGCTTGTTCGGACCGAAGGTCATGATTATCAACGAACGCGCAGGATCGGGTGGTGATCTCATGCCCTACCTCTTCCGCTTCCGAGGCGTCGGGCCGCTGGTGGGCACGCGTACGTGGGGCGGACTGGTCGGCACGTGGGATACGCCACCGCTTCTCGATGGGGGGAGTTTTGTTGCGCCGCGTGGTGGATTCTTCGACGTGAACGGAGAGTGGGCCATTGAGGCCGACGGCATCGCGCCGGACATCGAAGTGATGAATACGCCGAAGGAAGTCGCCACGGGACGCGATCCTCAGCTGGAGGCGGCGGTCGCTGAGGCGCTTCGCCTCCTGGAAACCGAGGGTGTCGAGCTCATGGCGGAGCCGGCTGCCCCGGTCCGATACCGGAGGCCGGGCGGACGGTAGGTATGATCTTTGGGCCATGCACCCAAGCGCATCGGGAGCGGTGCCTCTGCCTCTTCGACGCGAACTGCCCTGAGTTTCTTCGCGCCCAATGAGCGGGTGGCGTACGAGGCGTTCCTCGACCCCGGCCTTGAGGGGTACCTGGTCGGCATCGTTGACGATGAGCTCGTGGGTGCGTTCGGCATGCACGACGCCGAGGGCTATTATCTTCTCTGGATCCTGATCGACCCGGCTGCGCAGGGTCGCGGGGTGGGTTTGGCGACGATGACCCGGGTCCTGGAGATCGGCGATGGCCGGGCGATCTCAATCGCGGCGAGTCACAAGTCCGCTCCGTTCTTCGCTCGGTTTGGTGCGCGGGTCGTGGAGGAGACTCCCGATGATTGGGGCACAGGGTGGACATGGAGTTGTAGTCGTTCGTCTATTTCACGGCTGAGGGATGAGCTGACTCAGGTCAGTCCTCCTGCCCTTCTAGCAGATATCGCTCGAGCCAGCCGCCTGTGAGCTGGACGCCATGCCGGGCGTCGCCGCCTCTGAATCCGTGCCCCGCCTCTGGGAATTCGACGAGGTCTGACATGATCTCAGCACCCAGCAGGGCTTGGTACATCCGCTCGCGGTGATCAAGTGGAACCAGGTTGTCTGCCGTCCCCATGCTACATGGGACCAACTACATGCTCACTCCCGGCCTACTCCCCACCCTCCATCTTCCACATCGCCAGCCCACCCGGCTGAAAGTGCAGCGGTGTGCTGGCCACGACCGCGCCGGCCGCGATGTCGATGATATCCACCGTTCCGCGCGTCGCACCGACCGACTCATTCGACACGAACGCGAAGCGTCCGTCTGGGGTAATCGCCACACCATGTGTCACCGGCTGAGACGTCGCTATGCGGGTTTCTTCACCCGTCTCCAGATCGAAAATGGCTACGGACTGGGCGCCTTTGAGCGTTACGACCAACTTCTGGCCGTCGGGCGTGATGTCCAGGTTGTACGGACCCGCCCCCGTGGGGAAGCGCCGGAGCACCTCCATCGATTCGGCATCGATCTCGAGCACGTCGCCGCGGCCGTTGCATGGCACATAGATACGGGTGTCATCTGGACTGAGCAGGACCCATGTCGGCTTGCAGATCTCACCGCCCATGGCCATTCCGCCCATGTCGTGGTCCGCGGCCATCACGTGCTCCTTCCCGCCGGTGAGCATCATCCTCCGCTGGACGTCCATGCCCTGGACGCTCGATTCGACGAGCTGGTCGGACATCATGCATGTCGAGTAGTGACGCGTGCCGTCGCGGCTGACGCGGCTGCCGTGGGGCATCACGCACGTTTCGATCTGCGTGATCTCGCTCATCATCGGCGTGAACACAGCCGAGACCGAACTCGGTAGGTGATCGCCGTGAAGATTGAAGTTCACCACGAACAATGACGACCCGTCTGGCGTCATCGACATGGTCGCGGGAAAGAGTCCGACGTACGCCGAGTCGACGAAGCGGTCGGTCCCGGTCTCCATCTGCCAGACCTGCCCATATGGCTGACCGTGGGCGATCGAGACGTACCAATGCGTACCGGTCGGTGACACGGCGATGCCGTGGGCCCCATCGATATCAGCAGGATGCGGCCCTACGGTGATCGCCTTCTCTTCGACGACCTCGGTCCCGTCGAAACGGACGAGGCTCACGATGTCCGAGGACTCGTTGGCGACATACGCCCAGTAACTGGGATGGGACTGTGCCGCGACCGGACTCGTCAGTGCTAGCCCAGCCGCGAGTAGAAGCCGCTTCGTCATCAGGTAATCGGACGTGGACGCGCGTGCTTCACCACCCACAGCCCGCTCGTCATGTCACTCACGAACAGGTTGCCTTTGAACGGCTGCGGGCCCCATGCGTTCGCGCTGTTCGCGGCCAGACCTTCACCCTCGGCCGCCTCGGTGCGGTAGAAGCCAAGCTCGCGACCTTGGCGATACAGATCACCCCGTAGCGTGCCGCTCACATCCACAATGCGCAGACCACCCTGGTAGTAGGCGATGTACAGCACGTCATCTTCGATCCAGACGTTGTGCGCACCGGCCTCGGGCAGGTCGTACTTGGCGACCTGTCGTGGGTTGTCGATGTCGCTGACGTCGACAACGTGAATGAATCCACGCATGCCGTCCGACGTCCCGATCTCATCACCCAGGAAGACGTAGTCGCGCGTGCGCCACGCGACGTGCGTGTTGCCCTCGGGATACTTGATCGCCGAAACGAAGACCGGGTTGTGCGCTGAGCCGCCGTGCGTTCCGGCACCGACGTCGACGATGACCAACCCATCATTCCAGTAACTGAGGTACGCGTAGCCGTCCTCGGCCCAGACATCGTGGAGCGACTTGTTCGTGTCACCCTCTTTGATTTCGAAGCGGCCGGCGTGCTTGGGGTTGGCCGGATCGCTCATGTCGATGATGTGCATGGCGCTCGTGCCGTTGTTCACGGCGTACACGGTCTCACCCATGATCCAGACGTTGTGGATACCACCGGTGAGGCTGTCGGTGAGCTCGGCCATGATGGTCGGATGCGCCGGGTCGGCCAGGTCGAGCACGACGATGCCGTTGCGGCGCGTGCTCGCACCCTCACGTGTGATGATCGCCCAGCTGGCATCGTCACTGACCTTCACATCGTTCACCACGCGGGCATCGACGACGACGGAATCGAGCAGCGCGATGTTGGTCGGGTCCGTGACGTTCCAGACGAACATCCGCTGGCCGCCTCCCTGGGCGTGCGTGCCCGTGTAGGCGTAGTCTTCCCCGTCCGCGCCCTCGAAGACCCACAGGTCGGAGGTCGAGACTTCGGAGCGGGCACCGTGATCGAGTAACTCGACGGTCTGCGGCTCAGGACGCGGCGTGACCTCGACTACTGCCGCAGCTGATGCGCTGCCTGTGCTTGCGATCACTCGGTAGGCTCCGGTTTCTTCAGCAACGAACGTGCCGTCGCTATAGACGAAGCCGCCCGTGCCCTCGAGTCCCGAAACTGCCAGATCGAGCGCGATGTCGGTGACCGCGTTGCCGTTCGCATCCGTGGCGACGATGTCGAATTCGACCACATCTCCCCGGCGTGTCGACGTGGAGGACGGGGACATGGAAATCGATGTCACCGGGTTCGTGGCGACCATGACCGGGTAGTCGACCGATACGCCGCCCTCGGTGGCTGCCGTGAGCGTGGCGTTTCCTGCGGACATGCTCGTGAGGATGCCTGATCCCGTGACCATGGCGACGGACGGATCCGATGACGTCCAGATGATCTGCGCCGTGGCGTGCGCATCACCCTGCGTGGTCATGATCGTGCCGGCCATCTGGAGTGATGTGCCCGTGTAGAGCATGTAGTCCGGCTCGGCGATGTCGATCGATGCCGCCGGATAGTCGAGCACCGTGACCGGGATCTGTCCGACCTGGCGAGCACCCGCGGTGCCTCGCACGCTGCCCTGATCAAGCGGGACCATCACGATGGCCGTGAGCATTCCCGCACCCGGCTGCTGACCTGTGAGGTCGACACTCGCGCCTTCAATGGGAGCGAAGCGTGGACTCACGCCGGCCTGCGCCATGATGATGGCCACGGCGCCCTGGACTGCATTGCCGTTCACGTCATACATGCCGGTCGCCAGGGTGACGGTCTCCCCGCGCGCGACGGTCAGTTCATCGGAGCCGAAGCGGACCTCGGTGACCATGGCACCTGCTGCGCGCTGGTCATCGGTGGCCTGAGGGAACTGCGCTGCGACTGGGGCCGCGGCTGCCGCAGCGAGTACGGCCGCGAGGGCGAGGCTGGTCAGAGCCGAGGGGATCGATCGGGTCATGCGGTGTTCCTGGGATGCGGGGCGGGCCGGTCCGAGCGTTTCGGTGGGTCCGCCGAAGTGGGTTTGTGCGCCTAGTATGGGCGGGCGGGGAAGGTAGGCGGGGGGGTGGGAGGAGGGGAGGGGAGCGTGCACAGGTCGATGCATCATGTGCCCCGCTAGACCGACAGCACTTGCGTTGGTTGGCGCTGAGCGGCTCGGCCTTTGTGTGTGGCATAGATAGGAAGCGTGCACGGCCGTGGGCATAGCCGCCTTCGGTCCACCCACAATTCCATCGGTCTCGAAGGGCGTTCATGGCGGGCAGCCCCCTCAACCCATTTCGCGTTCCGAATGATTTCTCCGTCCCGACTTGTGTCGCTATTTCTCCTGACGGGCGGTGACGATATCCTGTCCCGCGACATTCGACCCCTTGCTGGCCCGAGACCGCACATTGAGCGCTAACACCCGTGGAGGCGCCCGCCTGGTCCTTGTCATGCTTGCCGGTCTGGGGACCTTCGCAACTCCCGCGATCTCACAGGTCACGCCGAGCGACTCTGCGAGCACGGCGCTGATCGACCCAGACCTGGCTCCTCGGCCATCAGCCTCTGCCACACGGGCCACGGGCCCCGTCAGCGTTGACGGAGTGCTGGACGACGCGACCTGGAGCGCGGCGGCTGTCATCAGCGATTTCTGGCAGCAGAAGCCGTTCACTGGCGCACCGGCTACGGAGCGTACCGAGGTCCGCATTCTGTACGACGACCAGAACCTGTACATCGGGGCCGAGTTGCACGACCAGCCAGGATATCGCCCGATCATCCCGACGCTGAAACGGGATCCGAACACCCGGGACGGTGATGCGTTCGGCGTCATGTTCGACCCGTTCCTCGACGGGAAGACGGTCTTTTCTTTCTTCTTCAATCCGGGGGGTGCTGTTCGCGACATGCAGTCCGCCGACGACGGGCGTATCAACAACGCCGCGTGGGATGCGGCCTTCGATCTGCGCACCCGAGTGCATGACAGCGGCTGGACGCTCGAGTTGGCGATCCCCTGGTCGCAGCTCCGATTCGACCCGACTCGTGAGGAGCAGGTGTGGGGCATGAACCTGCTCCGGCGCATCCGGAGAAAGAACGAGGATTCTACATGGGCGCCGATGGATCTGCAGTGGCAGATCTATGTCAGCTCGCGAGGGGGCACGTTGCACGGCCTCGACGGGTTGGAGACGGTTCGGAACCTCTCGATCAAGCCTTTCGCCCTCGTTTCGGAGCCCTCTGGTGATCTCCAGGTCGACACCGAGACGAGCTTCGAGGTCGGCGGAGATCTGAAGTACGGCATCACGCCGGGAATGACGCTCGACCTCACCTTGAACACGGACTTCAGTCAGGTCGAGGTCGACCAAGAGCAGGTCAATCTCACGCGCTTCTCCCTGTTCCTGCCGGAGAAGCGTGAGTTCTTCCTGGAGAACGCGGGCGTCTTCCAGTTCGGCGACCAAGGCACCTACTCGACGCGCACCGGAGCGACGAGTCGGGATTTCACCCTCTTCCACTCGCGACGCATCGGACTCGCGCCCAATGGCTCGCCACTTCCGATTCTCGGAGGAGGGCGAGTGACCGGTACGGCAGGGCCGGTTTCGCTGGGCGTCCTGAACATGCAGACACTGCGGGACGGAGACTTCGACCCGGAGAATCTTACCGTGGCTCGTGTGCGGAGCGAGCCCGTGACTGGCCTCACCGTGGGTGGGCTCTTTGGTAACCGGGCGACGACGGACGGGAGTTCCGCGACGAACCAAAGCTATGGCGTGGACGCTGACCTCCAGGCGATCAACGGCTACCTGCTCGTGCAGTCGTACCTCGCAGCCACTGAGGGCCAGGATGCGATGGGAACGCCGATCGCGCGACAGTGGGCCGGGCGTTTCTCCGCGGGGTGGCGCGATCCGTTCTGGGAGATCTTCGCGCTATACCGCCACTTCGACGATGGCTTCGATCCCGGCATGGGTTTCGTGCGCCGCACAGGGATCGACCACTCCTACGCGACGATCGGCATTCGACCTCGACCCAACTGGCCCTGGATTCTTGAGCTGAACCCCTACGTTGAGTCGCAGGTCTTCGCGAACCCCGGGGGTCTCATGGAGACGCGCCTGCACACTGGGGGCCTGGATCTGGATTTCCGTGACGGAAGCTCGGCGTCTCTAGGCGTGACCGATCGTTTCGAGCACGTCTTCGAACCATTCGCGGTTCGCGGCGCGGAGGTCATGCCGGGGCGGTACGACTTCCGTGAGGGGTCGGCCTCTTACCAAACGAGTGGCGCGCGCCGAATTTCAGGACGGGTGAACGTCGGCGGTGGTGGCTACTTCGGCGGCGATCGTTTTTCGGTAGGAGGAAATGTCCTCGGCCGTCTCGGACATCAAGTTCTCCTCCGACTTTCGGCGAATCACAATGTGATCGAGCTGCCCGAACGGGCGGTGACCACCGCGGACGTCTACCGCGCGAATCTGGACGTGTTCTTTTCGGTGCGCCTGATGACCAGCGCTTTCGTCCAGTACAATGCAGCCTCAGAGGAGTTCGTGACCAATCTTCGCTTCCGTTGGATTCACGCCCCTCTGTCGGACCTTTACCTCGTCCTCACGGAGCGTCGTGACACCGTCGGTGACCGAGTTCTCGAACGCTTCATTACGCTCAAGTTCACGAAGTTGCTGGCGTTCTAGGGGAGGCCCACCAGGCCACGAGGAAGGAAAGAGTCGCAGCCTGTAGTGCTGCTTCCGCTGGGGGTCATGTCCGAGCCCGCACGACTCTTCCAGCGTGCGGGTTCCACCGCGATAAAGGGTTGCAGATGCTCTTCGCTCGGGGTCTCGGTGCGAGCTCCCACCCTCCTGAATCCCCTAGCGGTTCGCCCGACGCGCCTCGATTGCGACAACCGTTACATCCGCGCGGAACTGAGCGATCTTACGCCCGATCTCCAGCCCCTCAGCCTCATCCATCTGGAGGCTGTTGATGTGATCGAGATTCACGCGCTGGCGTTGTGGCAGCCGGATGTGATCCGGGCTGTCGTTCATGATCAGTGACGAGATGTAGTAGTCGTCGTGGTAGCCATCGAGGTCTTTGTTGAGCTCGACCTTCCCGAGCACCTCGTTCTGGTATTGAAGTACATCACCGTAGTTGTAGTATTCGCGGATATGCGCGACGAGTACGTCATCATCACCCCAGGCAGCGGTGAGATTTTCTGCCACGCCGGCCAGCATACTTTGGTTACTGCCGCTATCGCCGAGGAAGAAGATCTCGGTGAAGCCCTGCGCCCGCAGGCTGGTTGCCATGTCCTTCAGGACCGCCGAGAGCGTCGCCGGTGAGAGAACAAGGCGACCGGGAGTTTCTGTCCCGTTGGGGTCGCCCTGGTCAATCATCACGATGGGCGCGACGAGGGTGTGGCCGAGTGTCCGCGCGATCGCGTCGCCCATGACCTTGAGCACGTGGTTGTGCTTTCCGGTCGTGAGATAGGGGCCGTTCGCCTCCATCGTTCCGTTCAGGATGAGCGCCGTCTTGTAACCATACGTGCCGACCAGATCGCGCATCTCGAGGATGGTCAGTTCGGACATCCAGACGTTGTCCGCTATCGCGATCGGTAACGCCATGTCGTAGCTGTAGGGTGCGGGCACGCGCTGGTCCGCCGGACGGATGACCTCGGGTGGCGGAGGCCTTTGCCCACGGCCCCTCCCGGCTTGGGCCATGATGGAGGTTGGCGCGATTGATATTGCGAGCGTGAGGGCGATTACGGTGGACGACAATCTCTTCATCGGACTCTCTCTTCAGGCACGGGGCGGCCCGGGCTCGGGCCTGTTGATCTTTGATCTGTTCGGTAAATAACCGTCAGGCCGGAAGTCAGCCAGCGGTAGGGGCGTCGCTGGGTAGGTCGGAGGTTCTTAGTACGACGTGACGAGCGGTCGCGTCGAGGTCCCGATCCGCGGCGAGGACTGGTCGATCTTCGCTCAACGCGATCGCGGCGGTGAGGCATTCGATCATGGATCGGAGAGACTGCCGACTGGCGTCGGACCGTGCGCTGGATCAGGGCTGCGTCTTCAAAGCCAGCCAGGCCTTCCACGTCGAAGAAGTTGAAGTTCATATGGCCGTTGCTGCGAGCGGCTCTAGTCCCGAGTTGCTAGGACTCGACCGCATCCGGCCAGACCAACAGCGCCTGAACTGGCCTCGAGACTGCCGGGCAACGACTACCTGACTACATCCCCCCGAACAGCCCTCCGAAGAAATCTCCGACATTCCATGACGGTCGTGCGTCTTCCTGCGCCACGATGTACCCGGTCAGGAAGTTCACTTTCGCGTGATCCGCACCTGCTTCGAAGTCGAACCCCTGGTCGGCTTCGTCGAAAGGAGTGTGATAACGCTCCTGACGGAACGCGGTGTTGATCGCTCCGCCGTCGCGCTCGTCGCCTGTCTCGAAGCCACCCTTGATGAACAGTGCCGGGATGCCCTGGCGAATGAAGCTGAAGTGATCGCTTCGAATGAAGAGCACCTGTTCCGGAATCGGATCCGGCCCGATTCCCATACCAAGATGCTCGGCTGCCTGGGCCACGCTTCCACCCATGCTCGAGTGTTCGGCACCGTACGGTACGATGTCGAGTAGCGGATGGAAGAGGAACGGCATGTCGAGCGAGAAGTTCGCGACGAGGCTCGACTGTGGGACCGTCGGGTTCTGGACGAAGTAGTCCGAGCCGAGCAGGCCCCACTCCTCCGCGGTGACGATCATGAAGAGGACGGATCTCCGCGGTGCGGTCGGAAGGCTCGCGTACGCTCGCGCGATCTCCAGAACGATCGAGACCCCCGAGGCGTTGTCGTGCGCCCCATTGTAGATGTCATCGCCGTCGACCTCGACGCCCACGCCGAAGTGGTCGACGTGCCCGACGTAGGTGACGTACTCGTCCCGCAGGTCCGGGTCGCTTCCCTCCAGCTTCGCGATGACGTTGTGGCTGTTCACATCCCGGTGCGTTGTCGTGGTCCGCATGGAGATCGTAGCGGCGAGATCGAACGCCTGGGGCTGATTCGTCGCAGCGGCCTCGATCGCCGCGTCGATTGAGGTCGGCGCACCCTGGAAGAGTGCGCCGGCCGCGGAGTGGTTGAGGGAGGCCGAGCCCCGCATGGCCACATTCCCACGATTCGGCGCCCCTGATGCGTCCAGCCACGCGAAGCTCCCGCGCTTCGCCCGCGCCGCATTCACGTCCCAGCGGAGCCGTGGATCGTTCGGCGCCCAGAATGCGAGTGTGCCTAGGGCTCCGCGGGCGATCGCCTCGGCACCCTTCGTGCCGCCGGACGAGTAGTACGCCCGCTCGTTGCTCGGGAACGAGGCCGGTGCTCCGCTCAGATAGAGGACGACCTTTCCTTCGACATCGACGTCTGCGTAGTCGTCGTAGCCCAGGTCAGGCGCGCTCACGCCAAAGCCGACGAATACCACGCCCGCGTCTTCGATCTCGACCGTCTCGCGCAGCGGATCGGCACCGAGGTAGAAGTCGCGGTCATACTGCATGGTCGTCACGCCGCCTCCGTTCGTGATCGTCATGCCGCTCGCACTCTCGACCACGGTACTGTGTCGGAGGGGCACTGCCTGACGATAGGTCCCGTCTTCTCCCGCCGGCTTGAGCTCGAGGCTCTTCAGAGCTTCCTCCGCGTAGCGGGCTCCGCCCTCGTAGCCCGGCGTGCCGGGTGCTCGGCCCGCGAGCGAGTCATGGGCGAGGACTCCGATATGGTGTTCGATGGCGTCGGCCTCGATTGCTGCCAGAGCAACCGCGACCTCTGGAGTGTCGAGGGACACCGGAGCGCCGCCGTCGCCCGAGCCACCACATCCGGCAAGCGCGAAGGACGAGAGAGCGAGGACGGAGAGCAGGGGGCCGCTGTTGCGAACTACCATGAGGACATCCTGAGATTCGTGCGTGGACAGGCCGACAGCATGCGGAGTGCATCGTGTGGCCGCAACGCCTCAGCATCCTCGGTCCTTACGCTCGGAGCGAAGTGCTGGAGCGGGGCTGCAGACCTTCCCGTGGCGCTCGTGTGAGCACGAGGTACTCGACCCGGTGACCGGCAGACCAAGTTACCTTCTCTGAACGAACCCCGTCCTCGTTCACGATGAGGATATCCGCACCGACACTCGCTGTCTCGGGAGCTGTGTCGAGCCAACCGGCACCGCTCGCGGCAAGGCATGTGGCCACGTGCCGAATGCCGCCGACCATGAACTGGCGATCCTTGGCCGAAACATTGAGTGCTCCGGTCCCTCGTCTACTCAGGCGATGGCGGGAAGGGAGCTCTTTGGGTGACTTCGGTCCGCCCGTTAGGACTCGGGCAGACTGGCCCTGCGGACTCGGGTGCTTCTGGCTCCGGACGTTACGTGGCGCTGCTAGCCGACCACGCATAGTCTTCGGCTCACGGTCCAGAATGCGTGTCTTCGAAAAGGATAAAACCGTGCCTCACAGAATGTCCGATTGGCTGCGCCTGGGCGTAACGGGCTACTTTGTCTTGTTGGCCTTTTCTTTTGTAGTGCCAGCGACTGCTGCGGGGCAACAGTTGCCTAAATTGCTAGGGTTTTCGCCGGAGGAAGCCGCGCGTCAGCTCGATTGGGAGCGGATCATGGCGACCGTGCCCGACGCTGAAATCATGCGAGGCTACCACTACGATCTCACGCGACGCCCCCACCACGCGGGAACGGAAGAAAACTACCAACTCGCGCTTTATCTGCGTGACTTGTGGGACGACTTCGGCTTCGAGACCGAGATGGTGAAGTACGACATCCTGATTCCTTGGCCCGAGAGCCTCGAGCTTCGCCTCACAACTCCGGAGCGTATCGAGCTGGCGGTCACCGAGCCTCCCATGGAAGAGGATCCGGACACCTACATTGAGGGTGGGCTGCCGGGGATGGCCGCTTATGTCACCTCAGGGCATGCAATCGGAGAGGTCGTTTACGCCAATTACGGCCGTATCGGCGACTACCGACACCTCGACGCCATGGGGGTATCGCTGAAGGGCAAGATCGTACTCGTGCGCTACGGCGGAAGCCCCGCCCAGATGCGCGGGATGAAGGTGAGGGAGGCCGCCGAGCGAGGCGCTGTCGGCGTGGTCATCTACTCCGACCCGGAAGATGACGGGTACGTGAAGGGAGATATCTATCCGGATGGTCGTTGGCGTCCGTGGGAGGGCATCCAACGAGGAAGCTTCCTCGACGTACCGATCTATCCGGGTGACCCGCTCACCCCTTTCGAGCCATCGATTCCGGGAGTGGAGCGGATCTCGTTCGAGGAGGCTGGCAACATTCAGCGCATTCCGGTGCAGCCGATCTCTTATGGTGAGGCGTTGAAGATCCTGCGCCACGTGGGAGGGGACTTCGTGCCGCCGGATTGGCAGGGAGGGCTGCCGCTGACCTATCACATCGGACCGGGGCCGGCCGAGATCGAGATGGACGTGCAGTACGACTATCAGCAGCGCCCGGTGTGGAATGTTTTTGGTCGCGTTCAAGGTGCAGTGGAGCCCGAGAAGTTCGTCCTTGCGGGCGGCCACCGGGATGGGTGGGTGCTTGGTGCGCGCGATCCGACGAGCGGAGCGGTCTCCCTGCTCGAGACAGCGCGTGGTGTGTCCGAGGCGGTGCGCCAAGGCTTCCAGCCTCGTCGCAGCATCGTGTTTGCGAGCTGGGGTGGTGAAGATTTTTTCCTGCTTGGCTCGACCGAGTGGGGTGAGCAATTCCGCGAGGACCTGCAGGAAAACATGGTCCTTTACATCAATCGGGAGTCCTATACCGCTGGTGACTGGAGTGCTTCGGGCAATCATTCTCTTGAGCGATTCGTCGTCGAAGCGACCAGAGATGCGTCGCACCCCGAGGCGACGAGCTTGTACACGGCGTGGGCGGGACAAAGTCCTGGCCAGGCTCCCGGTTTGGGTGCCCTTGGTTCGGGCTCGGATTACACCGTCTTCCTCGACCACCTCGGAGTTCCGTCTCTGAGCTTGGGGTACGGTTCCCCGAATGGGATCTACCACTCGCTTTACGACACCTTCGAGTATTACCAGCGTTTTGGAGATCCGGGGTATCGTTACGGTGTGGCCCAGGCGGATGTTGTGGGGCGCATGGTCATGCGGATCGCCAACGCTGAAGTGCTCCCATTCGATTTCGCGGATGCCGCGACGACTATCGCCGGCTATGTCGATGAGCTGCTGGAGCTAGATTCCGATGTCCAGATCCGAGATGAACTGCGTGCGATCGGCTTGGCCAACGCACGGCTACGGTTCGCCGGGAGAGAAGCTAATGCGTCTTTTGGACGGGTCCTTGAGGGCGGGTCCGACTGGGTAGAAGAGCACGCTGACGCTTTGGCGGAGGTCAATCAGCTCATCATGGACACCGAGCGTGCTTTGCTCGACGAGCGCGGACTCTGGCGACGCCCGTGGTACCGAAACCTTGTGTACGCCCCGGGCTACTACGAGGGCTACGCGGCCAAGACGCTGCCCGGTGTACGTGAAGCGATCGAGGAAGGCGAGTGGGCCATAGCCCGTGAACAGGCGGGGATGTTGATCGATGCCCTCGACCGCGCGACGGCGATTGTGACGGAGGCCGGCGAAAAAGCTCGGGCCATTGCGCCCAGACTGGTTAGCTGATGATGTGGTCCGTCGCGGGAGTTCCCGGTCACGAGTCACGTGAGCGAACTAGCGTCAGAGGCACACCGTCAGCAACGGTTGTGCCCCATGGGTCTTCACTAACGACCCTGCTTACTTAACTGCATCCACATCATCGACCACCAATTTTCCTTCGGCCGAGCGTCAGTGGCGGTGATCTGGCGTACGATCGGACTGGTTTTATTGGTCGCTGCGCTGACGGGTTCGACGATGGTGTACGCCCAAGAAGCGGGGATCTCACCGGGGCCCGTTGCGCCGGAGAGCCTGGCCCGACCGAGCCTCCGCGCGTTTCGAGCCCAAGGCCCCATTACGCTCGATGGGCTATTAGACGAGGGATCCTGGAGCGTCGCAGATAGCACGACGGGCACCTTCTGGCTGACTCAGCCGGAGGCGGGGTTCCCGGCCCCAGACCGTACGGTGATCCGCATGATGTACGACGACGAAGCGCTGTACATGGGCGCCGTTCTTTACGATCCGGAACCCCACCGATTGGTCTCTGCCGGACTTGAGCAGGATTTCAGCCCTCAGGCTTCCGACATGTTTGGCGTGGCGATCGATGCGAGCCGCGACAAGCAGAGCGCGTACGTCTTCGGTGCGAACCCCGCGGGTGCGAAGTGGGACGCCCAGTCGTTCAACGACGG
The DNA here is from genome assembly GCA_028823235.1 of Longimicrobiales bacterium. NCBI lineage: Bacteria > Pseudomonadati > Gemmatimonadota > Longimicrobiia > Longimicrobiales > Longimicrobiales bacterium. The sequence goes on from JAPKBW010000002.1 coordinate 57,057, forward strand.
GGCCGCGATCAACTCGGCGTGGGAAGGTATCTACGAGGTCGAGACGAGTACCTTCGCCGAAGGTTGGATCATGGAGATGCGGATCCCTCTGACCACTCTCCGCTTTCCAGGAGGAGAGGGCGAGCAAACCTGGGGGCTCAACTTCAGCCGTCAGGTTCGGCGCCGGAACGAGTACGCCACCTGGGCGGCGATTCCCCGGCAGTTTAGAATTTTTCGGATGTCTGAGGCGGGTACACTTGAGGGCTTGCCAGCGTTCGAGCCCGGTCGGAATCTACAGGTCAAACCGTTCTTCACTGGATCGAGCCGTGAGGGTCAACAATACCCCGATGGCGCCGTCCGCGAGTACGACGTGGGATTCGACGCGAAGTGGGCCGTAACACCGCGACTCGTCATGGATCTCACGGCGCTTACGGACTTCTCTCAGGTCGAGGCGGATGAGGAGCAGGTCAACCTGACCCGATTTTCACTCTTCTTTCCAGAGAAGCGGGACTTTTTCTTAGAAAACGACGGCATTTTCACCTTCGCGGACGATGCGGCTCGGGCTTTCAGGTCCGGAGCTAGTCCTCGGAATTTCAAGCTCTTTCACTCCCGCAGAATCGGGCTTTCCGACTCCCGTGAGCCTCTGCCGATCGGTGGAGGCGCCCGTCTTTCCGGTCGCATCGGTCGCTACGAGGTCGGGCTCATGGAGATGCAGACGCTACGCGAAGGGAATAGTCCGGCGGAGAATTTTGCGGTCGCGCGGGTGCGTCGCAGTGTTTTCACGCGATCGGACGTCGGCTTCATTTTCGTGAACCGCCAAGCGACTTCTCTCTCCGCCGGGGAGAGCTACTCCAGGGCCGGTGGAGTGGACGCCAATTTCCGCTTTGACCGGCTACAGGTGAACGCGTACGCCGCTCTCACGGAAGACCCGGGCCCCGACGGTGACCGGTCTATCGGGACCGTGCAAGTGGGGTGGCGAGATCCGGTCTTCGACTTCTCGGTCCTCGGAAAGCACGTAGGCGGTGACTTCAGACCTGAGGTCGGATTCGTGAGTCGGACTGACGTCAACCAATGGTTCGGCTCCGGGGGGGTGCACCTTCAGAGGCCCGTGTCATGGCTTACGGAGGTGAACCCATATATCGACGTAACCGAGTCCTACTCAGCTAGCGGAGACTTTGAGAGTCGCGAGGTCAAGCCCGGCTTGACCGTGATCGCCAACGACGGGGGCCGCTTCAGTGCTGACTTCTCCCGTCGACAGGAGCATGTGAGCGAGGCAAGCACGATCCTTGGTGTCCCACTGGCGGCCGGAGACTACGCGTTCGATGTAGTATCCCTCAGTTACACCTCCAGTGGTGGTCGCATCCTGTCTGGCAACGTCAAGTTCAGCACCGGCGAGTTTTTCGGCGGCGATCGGTCATCCGTATCCGGAACAGTGACGATCAGGCCCAACGAGCACCTACTTCTCGAGGGGAGTGCGCAGAGGAATCGTATCGAACTGGGTGGGGCCCCGATCGATGCAGATCTTTTTCGTGGGCGCATGCAGTTCGGATACAACACACGCACTTTCCTCTCGTCATTCGTGCAGTACAACCGTGTGGCGAAGGAGCTGGTTACAAATGTGCGCTTCAACCTGATCCATGCACCGCTCAGCGATATTTTCCTGGTCTTTTCCGAGCGCCGTCGAACCCAGCCGATCGCAGGTGAAGCCATGGTTATCGATCGGGGACTCACCCTCAAGGTGACGCGTCTCGTCCAGTTCTGATCCCGGCTTGAGGACAACGCGAGCGGCTAGCGTGGCTCCACCAACAACGGGGCGCTGAGAATTCCCAACTCAAGCTCACGGCAAAGCGGAGTGGAACACGTCCGGGGGGGCATGGTGATCCAGTGTTTCACGGGCCGAGGCCTTCCGTTGCCCCCGAATCACCGGCTCGTGAGTGGGCGGCTATGCCCACGTTCCCCACGCTCTTGGCAAACATTAACAAAGAGGATTTCGCCCGTTCGATCCTGGCTCTCGGCCACTGATGTAACGCGTTGTGCTGCGTGAAATGAGCGAGCAGTTTCAAGGGTGCGCCCATTCGTCACCTGCCGCACAACGCACCTGGGCACCCAACAATTGGAAACAAGACCATGGACTCGTTTGAACGAACGCCTTGGACGCGTGGGCTCGGGGCTACCCTCCTCCTTCTGGTGTGCGCCCTGGCCTTCACCGGCTGCACCTCCGACGGCCAAGGCGACTATCGTGTGGCTGTCATCAAATTCCAACAAGAGACGTGCACCTTCTGCCCGGGTGGGGATGCGCCGACGGAAGATTGGCTGCGCCTCGGTCCACTTCTCGTCGCCGACCAAGTTCTCACTGACGGAGGGGGGTACATCGATGGCTTTGTCGCGCAGGCCGCTGACTACCCGGACGTAGAGCTCCTCGGTCTTACGTCTCCGGACAATCTCTTCGGTGGTTCGTCCCGTTCATGGAGTACCCAGGAGTCGTTCGACACCTTTGTGGGTGGCATGGTGGAGGAGCTCAAAACGGCGCTTCCTGTGGATGGTGTCTATCTGGCTCTGCACGGAGCGTTGGCCGTTCGTGGGGTCCCCCGCCCGGAAGCGGAGATCGCTCGGCGCTTTCGTGAGATCGTCGGGCCGGATGTGCCAATCGCGGGCACGTTCGACCTACATGGCAACGAAGATGAGCAGTTCCTAGAGCACGCTGATTTCGCATTCGTGACGAAACGGTTCCCGCATTACGACGACGCGATCCAGGGCGCGCGAGCTGCCCGAGCGCTTCATCGCGCGATGTCGGGCACCTACACCTCGACGACTGCCACCCGGAAGCCCGGTATCATCACGCCGACGGTCCTCCAATGGACGGGAGCCGCGCCCGCCAGTGATATCATGGAGCGCGCGCGTCGCTGGGAGGCGCGCGCGCAGGATGTCTTCGTGAGTGTCTTCTATGGCTTCCCTTGGTCGGACGTGCCGGACGTCGGGGCGACCGTCCACGTGATGACGAACAACGATCAGGCTCTCGCCGACGAGATCGCGGACGACATGAACGAGTATATGTGGCGTGTGCGTGAATCGTTCGCGAACGGTGGTTTCCCTCGCCCTAACGCGGCGGCGCCCATGGTCGTAGAGGCCATCGCAAACGGACAGACACCCGTTGCCATCGGAGACTACTCGGATCGGCCCGGCGACGCTACGCATATCACTCGTGCGTTCGACGCAGCCGGGGTGTCCAGAGTTCTATACGGCGCGATCAGTTCGCCCGCGACGCTCGACGCACTGCAGTCTGTCGGTGCTTCTGTCGGTGATGCCTTCGACTATGAAATCGGTGGTTATACCGCATCCGGCGGAGACCCGTACCGCATCGAGGGCACGATCGTGTACGTGGGTCCTTGGGCCGGCTACGATTACACCGCGGTCGTGAACTACGGAGACGGCAACACGGTATTCATTGCGCCGGCGTACACGCAGATCATGTATCCGGAGGACTTCGCGGTGGGTGGGATTGACCCGGCGGACTACGATGTCTTTGTGGTGAAGTCGCGCGCTCACTTCCGTCGCGGCTTTGATGAGACGGGCTTCGCCAAGACGATCATCATCGTCGAGGCGACTGGGCCTTTCATGGGGACCACGTTCCTTGATGCGCTGCCGTACGAAAACGTCGACCTGAGTATGCTCTACCCTTACGGGGCACCCGTGGCTCGATGAGTTCAGATTGGCGTGACCCACTGAAGCGAGACCAGCGCGGATGTTAGGATTTAGCTCTGGTCGCTGAAAAATCCGGGAGGTCAGAATGAGCAGGAGACCACACAGACTGAAGCTTCAGTCTGTTTCGGCTGACCCAGTCAATCTGGGGACATACGACGGCTAACTAACTTCCGTCGGGTAATTTGTCAGGCCGCTTCTCTCCGGCGGTCACATGCATTGTGAGCCAGTTCGCCCGTGGCGGGAGAGCACACACCGAGAAGCCCGTAAAGACGCAGGGAGCGTTGTACCCCCGATTGAAGTCGATCGTCGTCCAGCCTCCTTCATCGACTAGCAGGGGCCGGATGTATCGCCCCGCCTGGTAAGTCTCAGTGGTGGCCGTTGAGTCCCACATCATCACGAAGTAGCTCGTGCTGGTCGGAGTCTGTGTGGCGATCAACCTGTGTTCTCGGCCGTCCTTTTCAAAGACCAACTCGCCTGGCGCCGTGTACTCAATGGTGCCGCCAGTGACGTCCGGAACCGTGAGTATGATCGGTTCCGGGTAGAGCTCCATACGTGCCTGGAATCGCCACGCCGGATCGACCGCATAGAACTCCGGGAGCAGAAAACCCTCAATGTCCGGATGATCTTCGTCCCACGCCCGCAGCCAGAGTCGGTCGGACCCCCGCTCTGAGTGGACGCGCAGGCCGAGTGACCCGAGTTGTAGCCGAGTCGGATCATCCATACGGTCGTGACGAAGAGCCATCGACTCCGTGACCTCATCGCCTTCGAAGAGCCCGATCCCTGATCCGCTCTCCGGAACGAGTCGCACGTCCATGCCTGATCGATGAAGTGTGCCCGCAAAAGCTGGAGAGTCCTCCTCCGGCATCGTGATCCCGATTCCGTACTCGGAGCCGAATCGCGTTTCGCCCTCGGGCAGGTTCCACAGCCCGATCCAGAGCAGAGGGCCGTTCGGTGGAGTCACCGTCTTCCGTTGACGATCGATACGCCACTCTTCGTGCTCGGTGAGAAAAACGATCTGGTCGACCGGCGGAGGTTCTGGCCATGGCTCGCCACATCCGACGAGCAGGGTCGCGGAAAGAGTGGCAACAATGGAGAGGGTTCGGATGTTCATGGTAGGGGGCGAACATCGGGCGCGGATGCGCGCTAGGTCAAGCGACAAGCAGGCGCGACCGAGAATTCGATGCCAGGTGGATACCGTCCATGACAGCGCTCACCGAGCGACAACGCAGTTTTCACGGAGACCACCCAGCTCCCTCTTGATGGTGTCCCGAATCCGCTGGCCCCCGCGGAGCGTCCGTACCACGGCAGGCATAGCACACCGCCATGGTTTACCCTGAGATGTGAAGCCGAAGAGGGTCTCGTCCCATCTGAAACACGGAAGGCAGATTTCCCCTAGAAGACAGCGTGGTCGGAGCCCCGGGACGGGGGACTCAGGTGGGAGAGATTCAGAACAGGGTGTGTGGCATGATAGTGATGAGGTTGGGGACAGCACTGACGGCCTCCGGGATCATCGGCTTCTTTTTGCTCGAAGCCTGGGTCATGGGACTGTTCGCAGTGGCCTCAAGGTTTTTCTCATCTCACTGGGTGTCGTGGGCGAGTTCGGGATTGGGTTCTTCGTTTGTCGCCGTTCACAGAAGGCGAGCGCGGAAGTCTGACCCTCGACGCTCAACCCTTGTCACGCTTTATTGGTTCACGCTCTGATTGACCGCGTGACACGCGGGTTGCCCGCACTCCCCGATCCCCGTCAGCCCTTTGTTTGATCTGTTAAAGATGTGCCCGCATGTGCGCGGGGTGCCGCTCGCGTGCCTCGCCCTGCTGGCGATGGCGCCATTGGCTTTTGCGCAGGAGGCAGCAGTTCCAATCGAGCTGTTTGCCGGAGACTCTGTGCGGATCAACCGCGAGATGGTCGGGCGAATCCTTCGCATCGACGGACCGAACATGGTCGTTGTCAGTCGAGGGATCCCCAAGTGTCGGGCTGGACAAATGCACGGCGACGCGCCCATCTGTGACCCGGCTCCGCTGATCCGTGACGAGATGCTGCTCAACGAGGTAACCGTCGAGAAGCGGACCCAGAAGTCACATATCAATATGCGGACGGTCCTCGGCGGGGTCGTCGGCGTGGTCGCTTTCGGGGCTGCCGGCTACTACATCGGACCGGCGTTTGGCTTTGGGAAGGTCGAGGGGTGTGTGCTCAATGACGCCTCCTCGCTTGTTCAATGCTCGCTGGAGGATACGGTTCCGGCGGACGAGTATCGGGCGCGCCAGCTGAAAGCCGACCAGCGCAGGGGCGTGCTTTTCTTCGGAGCGATAGGCGGATCAGCTGTCGCTATCCTGGCAAGGAAGCTGTCCGTGGGTTGGGTAGAGGTCGTGCCACAGATCCCGGTGAGTTCGATGGACCCGTGGGGCGTGTCAATTACGATCCCTGGCGTGCATTAGGCCTTCCGCATCAACAGGTAGTCTGCCCCAAGTCCCGTGAAGTGACCAGAGACGTCGGCTTCCGCTACGAACCCTGCGGTTTGAAGCGCATCGGACACTTCGCTTCGGGTCCAGTACCGGATCGGAAAGTGGTCCCGGTAGGCCTCTTCGCCTTTCTCTGTGTGCACCACGGTGTGCTCAGAGTAGTTGTAGTGCCCGCCGCCCGTGGGGCGGATCTGGACCGTGCGGATGATCTGGTCGTCGTCGTAGTCGACATCCACAAAAACGGACTCGTGCGGAACGTCGAGAAGGAAGAGGCCGTCGGTTTTCAGCGACCCGCTCACAGCTCCGAAAGCCGAGGAGAGGGTCTCCGGCTCGAGAAGGAACGCGATCACCGTGAAAACACAAAGCGCGAGATCGTGGCTCGGCGCGCCCCGGTAGTGCTCCATGGAGCATTCGGCCGCCGTGACGCGGGCAGTGGTGTCAGAGGGAAGCGCCTCCAATGACCGTGTCAGTTCCGCGTGCATGCCGGCCGACGGCTCGACCGCTGTGACTCGATAGCCTGCTTGGGCGAGCGGGAGGGTCAGTCGGCCGCAGCCGGCCCCGAAGTCGATGACGTTGCTGCCCCGAGGCACGCGGCCTTCGACCTCAGCCATCGCCGATGAAGAAAGGCGGCCATAAAGCGATCCGTAGGTGCGCTCCATGACCGACTCATAGTGTTGGGCCCAACTGTCGTGCGGACGTGTCAGTTCTCGTTCTCAGTTTTTACCGGGACTCCGGCTTTTGTGAGTTCGCGTGTCACGGCCCGTCGGATATGGCCACTGGCAGTCAGGCGCTCGCCGGTGACGGATGTCTCTTTGCCGATCGCACGATGAATCGCGCTCCAGGAATTGTACTCAATGACGATGTTTCGCTTGGTCGACATCGTTCCCCCGCGCGTTGCTGTAACACCATAGCATGATGGGAGGGATTTATGTCATGTGCCCCTTCGTGCATGGGAGACCGCTGGACGCTTCAAGCGCTCGCCTGTCGCTGTTCTTGGGCTAATTTGTTTATCTGCTCGACCGTTTGATCTTGAGATGGCCAAGGGTCGATCCGATCTCAACCCGTCTGCGACTTTGGTGCAGCAACGCCACCTCGCCCTTCCGCAGCCATAGTTCGTGCTCACTCAGTGCGGCGCTAAGCCGTCTGCGCCTATATGCCTTTGCACAAGAGGCCGGCGTCATGATCCTTCTGACATGACGACATCGCGCCTCACCAGTCACAGGTCATTCTCTCCTGTGCCCTGCCTCACGCTGCCCGGCATCCTGTTGCTTGGTTTGGCATGTGCCCCGCTGGGAGCTCAGGTCGAGACTTCGCGGGACACCGCATCCGCTTCGGTGGGCCAGGCCGAGGAGCACGAGGAGCCATACGTCCAGATTAGCTTTCTCGACGTGGGGCAGGGCGATGCGGTCGTGATTCAGTCGCCCGAAGGGCAGGTCGCGATCATCGATGCGGGCCTAGGCGACCCGCTCCGCTTCCTCCAACAAATGCGAATCGACGAAGTCGACCTCCTCGTCGCCTCTCACCCGCACGCGGATCACATTGGCGGCATCGATGACATCCTGACGGCACGTCCGGTTCGCTTCTACTTGGACAACGGACAGCCGCACACCACGCTGACGTACGAACGACTCATGGCCACCCTCGAGCGGATCGAGGAAGTCACGGTTCTCGCACCGACACCCCGGACGATCACGATGGGGTCGGTGTCCATCCAGGTCCTGCCCCTGCCACCAGGTGCTCTCGATCTGAACGACCAGTCCGTCGGACTCGTGCTGGAGTTCGGCGACTTTTCCGCGTTCTTCAGCGGAGACTCTGAGCGGTACGAGCTCGACTGGTGGACGACGCAGGGTCTGATTCCGGACGTGACGCTACTGAAGGCTCCCCACCACGGAAGCGTGAACGGCTTCACCAGGGGGTTTCTCGCGGCGGCCCAGCCGGAGGTGGTGGTGGTTTCTGTCGGGGGAGGAAATACGTACGGGCATCCTCGCCCGGAGGCGCTGACCGCTTTCGGCACGTTCGTGAATCAGCTACTACGGACCGATCGCGACGGACATGTGACCGTGCTCGGCTACGAGGATGGGCGGTATGAACTGGTGGTCGGTCCTGACATTATTTCCTCGACCGGAGACCACACGTCCACAGTCCCCGCCGATCCACTGCCATCGATCGACCCCTCGGCGAGTGCCTTCGCCTCATCTGTCCCGGGCCTGCGCATTGATGTGGTCGCAGACGCCCCAGGGAATGACCATGAGCATCTGAACGGTGAGTTCGCGATCATCGAAAATGGCGGAACGCGGTTGCTCAACATCGGCCAGTGGCGGTTCTGTGATCTTCGCTCGCGGTGTTTCGAATTTCCGCCGGGATCCAGCATTCCGGTCGGGGAACAGGTCCGTGTCTACACGGGGTATGGTTCCGCGGACGGCTTCTCGTTCTTCATGAACAACAGCCGGGCAGTTTGGAACAACGACGGGGACGAGGCGACACTTTATGACGAGCGCGGACGGATCGTGCTCCGGTACGTCTACTGAGAAGGGATCTGAGGTCTTGAACGCCAACGAATCGAGCGAAGGAAACATCGAGACATGGGTCGTTGACCGGGTCGAAGGCGAACTGGCGGTCGTAGTCCAGGAGGACGACGAAATCGTCGTTCAGGTCGGAGTGGTAGAGCTCGGGGACTACGCGGTGGAGGGCGCGCTCCTCCGGGTGCCGCTCGGACCGGTGGGCGAACCGCTCTGGGCCGAGGCGACGCGTGACTTGGAGGCCGAGGCAGAACGACGAGTTGGGGCAGGAAAGCGCATCGCGGAACTGCAGGAGCGTGACCCGGGGGGAAGCATCGCTCCATGAGGCTCGCTATGCCGTCGAGTGTCGGTGCGCTGGCGTTCGCACTCGCTCTTCTCTCGACGCCTGCCCACGCTCAGGAACGCTCGGGACCTGTCGGGAACGTCAACTATCCCGTCGACCCGCTCTCCATTCCGCGGCCGTCGATCACCGCGACGCGGGTTCGTGGACCGATGGTCATCGATGGACTCCTCGACGACTTGGCATGGGCCGACGCGGTCGTCTCGCGGGACCAATGGATTCAAACAGTGCCCGATCAGGGCATGCCGGCGACCCAGCCTACGACTCTCCGTATCATCTATGACGAGAGCACGCTTTATATCGGCGCAGTTCTCTATGATGAGGATCCACACAATCTGACCGTCGCCGGTATAGAGCAGGACTTCGATACCACGAATTCTGACATCTTCGGGGTTGCCCTCGACACATACCTCGATCGGCAGAATGGATTCCTGTTCGCCGTGAACCCGGAGGGGGCGATTTGGGACGCCCAGGCGTTCAATGACCAGCGTGACATGGTGCCGGCATGGGAAGGAATCGTCGAGGTGCGCACCTCGATCAACGATTCGGCCTGGGTCGTGGAGATGGCGATCCCCTTTGCTACCCTGCGGTTCAATCCGGTGCAGGACGAACAACTATGGGGCATCAACTTCTCGCGCCGTATTCGCCGTCGGAACGAAGACGCGATGTGGGCGCCGCTGCCGCTGCAGTACCGGGTCTACAAGTTCTCGATGGCTGGTACTCTCGAGGGCCTCGAAGACCTCCCGGACGCGCGTAATCTGTGGGTAAAGCCCTATGCTCTTGGCGATGCGCTGACCGGCTCACGGTACGATGAAAGCGTTACGAATGGTGACGTGGGTCTCGACGTGAAGTGGGGCCTGACGCCGCGCATGACGCTGGATCTCACCGTGAACACTGACTTCAGTCAGGTCGAGGTCGACCGAGAGCAGGTGAACTTGAGTCGGTTTTCGCTGTTCTTCCCGGAGAAGCGCGACTTCTTCCTCGAGAACGAAGGGACATTCGGCTTCCAGGACATTGCGATTCGGAACTACAGAACCGGGAGCAGTGGGCGGCAATTCAGACTCTTCCACTCCCGCCAGATCGGCCTGTCCCCGACCCGTGAGCCGCTGCCCATTGGCGGCGGTGCCCGGCTGACTGGTCGCATCGGTGATCGTCTGGAAGTCGGCTTTCTCGACATGCAGACGCGTTCCTTCGAGGGGCTGTCTGATGGTTCGAACTACGTGGCTGAGAACTTCGCTGTCGGGCGTGTGAAGGCGCGGCTCGGAAGCGGCACTACGATTGGCGGGATCTTCGTGAATCGGGAGGAGACGGGTGGAATCGATCCCTCCGGCTTCAATCGGTCGTACGGTGTCGACGCAAATGTGCAGCTGACTCAGAATCTGCTCGTGTCGAGCTATTGGGCGCGGACCGATGACAGCGATCCTGTCGGGGATGACACGAACATCGCCATGTTTCAGGCGGCATACAGGAACGCCTTCTGGAATATCTCTGGCCTGTACAAACAGGTCGGCGATGGATTCAGTCCAGAGACGGGGTTCATCGATCGAACAGCCGTGCGGAGGTACTTCGCGACCGTCGGAGTCCATGCGCAGGTCTCGACTCTGGGTCTGCGAGAGATCAATCCGTACGTCGACTTCGACACGTACACCAACCTGTCAGGGGCCGTTGAGACACGGTCCATAGAGGCCGGGACCGTATTCTCGCTCAATCAAGGCGGCCAGGTGACCCTCACTGTGGCCGACCGACATGAGCGCCTGTTCGAAGATACGCGGATCGCAGGCGTGACCGTGCAGGAAGGCACGTACGACTGGGTCGAGTCAGCGGTTCGCATCGCTACCCCTGGTAACTATGCGGTGTCCGTCAGTGGGTCCGTTCGCTGGGGTGATTTCTACGACGGCACACGAAAGACGATCTCCGGGGATCTCACGTTTCGACCGAACGCACACCTTTCGTTCGATGTGGGGGCGCAGCACAACGACCTGAATCTCGGCGGGTCTACTTTCACCGCCGACCTTTTTAGTGGACGCGTCCGGTATGCCCACAACACGCGCACGTTCTTCATGGCGTTCGTTCAGTACAACGAAGCAGCTGAGGAACTCATCGCCAATGCGCGTTTCAACCTCGTTCACTCGCCGCTCTCGGACGTGTTCCTGGTCTACACGGAACGACGCAGCCTGGCGGATGGGGTGACGGATACGGTTCTTGAACGCGGAATCACGCTCAAGATCACGAAGCTGCTGGCTTTCTGAGCGAGTAACTGCTCGCCCGGCCCAGACCGGTGATGCGACCTAGACCAGCGCGGCGATCTCCGGCGAAAGACCGGGCCAGCTCGCGTACATCCCGTCGACCAGGGTGACGTCGTACCCATTTCGCTCGAGAAGGGCTGCCACGAATGACGCCCGGTTTCCGGATCGACAATGGACGAAGACTGGTTTGTCCGTCGGCACTTCGCTCAATCGCGGTTCGACTCGTGTGTGGGCGATGTGGATCGCGCCGGGGATATGACTTCCCGCGTACTCGGCGGACCCGCGCACATCCAGCACCGTGACCTGATCGCTGTCGATCTCCGTGGCCATGTTAGAGAAGTCGATCGTCGGTGTCTTGGTGGAGGCCACGGCCGAGCCGGTCAGGCTGCTCACTGGTGCAAATCCCGCGATCCGGTCGTAACCGATGCGCACGAGCGTGCGTACCGAAGCCTCGACGTCTGCGGCGTCAGCGATGAGGTAGATATTCGTCGACGGGTCGACATAGGAGCCCACCACCATCGCGAAGTTGATGCCGGCCGGGGCAAAGAGGGCTCCGAGGATGTGCGCCTTCATGAAGGCATCTCGGTCCCTGCGGGTGTCGACGATGACGGAGTCCTCAGTAGACCCCAGCGCCGCCAGCTCCTCGATCGTGTAGAGCTTCGGCGCCGGGAGAGATCCGAGGACTGGAATGCCGTTGCGGTTCATGTCCTTCATGCGCGCAAAGTAGGTGGGCGGCTCAGGCTGACCATCGAGGATAGAGTCAACAAAACCCTGCTCGTCCGCCTCGAAACCTAGCCCCGCGTTGAAACGGCGCTCGTACCCGACGGTGGACTGTGGAACGGCACCGAGCGCCTTTCCGCAGGCGCTACCGGCTCCGTGGCCGGGCCACACCTGCATATGGTCCTCGAGCTCCAGGAACCGCTTCGTAGACGCGAAGAGGCGTCGGGCGGAGGGCTCGCGAGCGCCGGCTACCCCCGCAGCGGTTTCGAGAAGGTCGGGGCGCCCGAGGGCACCAACGAATACGAAGTCACCGGATGCGATCCCGATCGGCTCACTGGCGCCTCCACCAAGGTCGGTCACCACGAAGCTCATGTGCTCGGGCGTGTGTCCGGGCGTATGCAACAGGTCGAACCGGATGTTTCCGACCTTGAAGCTGTCGTTGTCCTTCAGGTAGTGGACGTCGTAGTTGCTGCTTTTCGCCCAATTGTACTTCCAGTCGGCGTCGCCCTCGTCGGACAGATACAGCTTGACCCCATGCTGCTCAGCGAGCTCGAGGGTACCGGTCAGGAAGTCGGCGTGGATGTGCGTCTCCGTGGCTGCGACGATGCGGAGCCCTTCTTCCCGCGCGATGTCGACATAGCGGTCGATATCGCGTTCGGGGTCGATCACGATCGCCTCTCCGGTGCGCTGACACCCGATGAGGTAGGCGTACTGTGCGAGATCGGGATCGAATACCTGGCGAAAGAACATTTCTCAAATTCCGTCAGCTGTGGGGTAGTCGGTGTCGCATCGCGCCGTAGGTCCAGGCTCCGGCGAGTGCACTGATGAATGCCGCGACCATGACCGTAACGCCGTTTCCTAGCAATACGTAGAAGGGGCACTGACAAGATCAGGGCTGTGAATGTGATCGTGGACCTGATCCTGGGCCATCCAGGGCAGGTGGATCTTGTTCGCCCAGGCTTTGCAATTTGGGTGTTTTTCTCTGTAGGTCAGGTGACGTAGGAGGGACGTCACGGTTAAGGAGGCCGTTGTGCCCAACTCCGCCGCTTCCGAAGTTGGGAGCCAGAGCGCCTCGAGGGCGCGCGGCAGTCGGGACCGAAAGGAGTCAGCATGTTTATCGCGCGGAGCGTTCCGCCCATCGCATTGGCGGTCCTCGTGGCTGCTCTCCCCGGCTCATCAGTGTGGGCACAGGACGCCAACGTCGGCGACAACGCCGCGAGAGCATTGATCTCCGTCGAGACCCGCTCCATCGAGACGTACCCCTTCTCGGATCCAAATCCTGTCCCGATCCTTGCGAGCGATACGCGACTGTACCCATACCACCGATTTGAGGGATACGCGCACGCCTCGGAAGCCCGCGACTGGACCGTGGTGCACCTGGAGAACGAGTGGATCGAGGTGTGGGTGCTGCCCGAGATCGGTGGCAAGGTGTGGGGAGCGCGGGTCAAGGAGACTGGACACGAGTTCATCTACCGGAATGAGGTCCTGAAATTCCGGAACATTGCCCTGCGTGGGCCGTGGACCTCTGGGGGCATCGAGTTCAACTTCGGCGTCATCGGCCATACTCCGTCGACCGCATCCCCTGTGGACTGGGTGACGGAGGAGCACGACGACGGCAGTGTTGCTGTGACCGTCGGAGCCATGGATTTGCCATCGCGAACCAACTGGCGCGTCGAAGTGCGACTTCCCGCTGATCGGGCGTACTTCGAGACGAACGTGCTCTGGCAGAACCCCACGACCCTCGAGCAGCCCTACTACAACTGGATGACGGGCGCGGCCTTCGCTCAGGACGACCTCGTCATGGCGATTCCGGGCAACGCTTTTCTAGAGCACCCTGGGGCCCGGCGCGAGTGGCCCATCGATCCAGATGGACGAGAACTGCCGGTCTATGACCAGAACCGTTTCGGCGGAAACAAGTCGTACCACGTCGTCGGCGAGCTCAACGACTATTTCGGGGGCTACTACCTGCAGGACGACTATGGTTTCGGCCATTGGGCACGGTACGACGAGATGCCGGGCCAGAAGCTCTGGCTGTGGGCGCTGTCGAGGCAGGGAGGGATCTGGGAGGACCTGCTCACAGACACGGATGGGCAGTACGTGGAGTTCCAGGCTGGTCGGCTACTCGTTCAGTATTCGCCGAGCGAAGATGTGAATCCGATTTCGCAAGTCGGCTTCGAACCGGGCGCGACGGACCGCTGGAGTGAGACGTGGTTTCCGGTCGAACAACTCGGTGGTCTCACTGATGCGTCTCGCGACGGCGCCATGTTTGCGGAGGTTGAGGGCGGGACCTTGCGCGTTCGTGCCCATGCCTTCGGCAGGATTGCGGATACCCTGCGCATTACGGTCGATGGCACGGAAGTGTTGAATGAGCCGATCAACTTCTTGCCTCTGGAACCCGTTGTCCGTGACTTCGCTGTTGGGGCTACGTTCGGACACGCTGCTGTGATCCCGGACCACGCAGAGATCGTCGTGGAGTTGCGGCGACTTGGACTGATCTGGCACTCAGACCCACGCGTGCTGGCCTTGGACCGGCCCTTCGCGACCGATGAGGAGGCCATGCCGAATATCTCTGGCACAGACCGAGCCGTGATGGCGGCTCGGGAGCTTGTCCAGGGCCGACGACTCGAGGCGGCCCGTGAGTTGTTCGCGGGTGTGCTCGAAGACGAGCCCTGGAATCGGGATGCCCTCCTCGGTCTGGCAGACCTTGAGTCTCGGCGCGGTCGCTATGAAGAGGGACTCGCTCATGCGCGGCGAGCACTCGAGCTCGACGCATATGACGCCGAGGCGAACTTCGTGGCAGGCACTCTGTATCGAGCGCTGAATCAGCACATCGACGCGGTCGAGGCCTTCGGCTGGTCTGCCCGCTCGATGGCGTTCCGGTCAATTTCCTACGTTCAACTCGCCGAGCTGGCGTTGCGCGTCGACGACGTACCTGATGCAGCCCGATACGCGGAACTCGCTCTTGACTACGACCGGTATAGCCTGTCGGCGTTGGAGGTGCTGGCGATCGTCGGACGCCTTTCGGGGGATGCCGAACTGACTGGGGTCACAAAAGACGAGATACTTCGCATCGACCCGCTCCACCACTTTGTCCGTGCCGAGACATTCCTCGATGCTGGTGGAAGTCTTCAAAGTGCGACGGGTCGGACGATGGTGGAGGCTCTCCGCGGCGAGTACCCCGGAGAAGAGCTACTAGAAGCCGGTATCCGGTATGCGAGCCGAGGGCGCACCGACGATGCCGTGGCTGTTCTCCGGGCCGCCGAGCTTGGTCATGACCACCTGGTCGCCGGTGCGTGGGCAGCCTGGCTCATGGACGCACCCGCGACGCTCCCGCCAGAGCCCGACGTGGCATTCCACTTCCCGTATCGTCCCGAATCCATCGCCGTGCTCCGCTGGGCCGCGGACACTTCGGATTATTGGGGGTGGGACTATCTGCTGGCGCTCAACCTGTGGGCTCGGGATCGTGCGCCGGAAGCCTTTCAGATCGTGACGTCTCTCGAGGCTGTGCCGGACTTCGGAGCGTTCTATGTGGCGCGTGCTGCTCTGGCGGGGCTCGCCGAAAATAGGAGTGTATCCAACGGAGTTGATCGAGAAGCGGATCTGCGCCGAGCTGTTGAACTGGCTGCAGATGAGCGGGTGATCCGCGTCCCATTGATTCAGCTTCTACAGGCCGAAGGCCGATGGGAGGATGCTCTCGAGGTGTCGCGCACGGCGCGCGTGGCCTTCCCTGGAGATTTCGATCTTGACCTGCTTCATGCAGCGGCTCTCGTCGAGACCTTGAGCCACGAAGATGCGATCTCAGTTCTCGACGACATTGCTGTTCTTCCGTCCGAGCACTCGAGCACCAGCCATGGGATCTTCGCGGTGGCGCATACTCAAGCGGGTCTTTCCGCGCTCGAGCAGGGCTCTCCAGAGGAGGCTGCCGGTCACTTTGAGACAGCAATGACCTGGCCTGAGAGACTCGGCTTGGGCCGACCGTACGAGCCCGAGGAGAGACTCCAGCGCTACCTCCTCGGTGTAGCACTCGCGGCATCCGGCGACGGGACTGGCGCGACCGCGGCCTTCGAAGCTGTGGTCGAATCGACGCGAACGGTGGCGAGTGAGGGTGGCATGGCATCCCGCGACGACCTCCCGGCGATCCTGGCCCTCGTGGCCCTGCAAAGGCGTGACGAGGTTCTGGGCTTCGGGAACCGGCGGGAAGGCGCGATAGGGCAGATTATCGCTTCTGTGCGGCGTGCCCCAGCCCCCGACGGGGACGTCGTCGGGGCGCTCCAGAGGACGCTGGAGGGTGCGCCTGAACTGTTTGCTGACTCGGAGGGCCGGCTTCTTTACCGTGCGCTCATGCTCGAACGGTAGTCAGCGGGATCCTCTTCTTGGAAGCACCTTGTCCGTCATCGCCGCATGGTAGACGAACACCGCCATGATCACGGCATTCTTCCTCAGGTCATCGAGTGGAATCGTGTCGAACGAATCGAGGTTGGTGTGCCCCCCGGTTCCGCCGACCCGCGCCTGCAGGAACTGAAACGCCGGTAGCCCGACGTCGTCGAATGGCACGTGGTCCGTGCTCCCCACGCCCTGTGGGGAAATCGTCGTCATCCCCATGTCTTCCAGAGGCGCCATCCAAGCGGCGAAGGGCGCCCGAACGTGCTCATTGCCCTGGAGCCAGATACCGCGGTACTGCCCCGGGCCATAGTCTTGATTGAAGTACACCGAAAAGTTGTCGTACCCGTCGCGCTTTCCGAC
This sequence comes from Longimicrobiales bacterium, assembly GCA_028823235.1. NCBI lineage: Bacteria > Pseudomonadati > Gemmatimonadota > Longimicrobiia > Longimicrobiales > Longimicrobiales bacterium. The sequence continues at coordinate 73,766 of JAPKBW010000002.1, forward strand.
GGCCGCGTCGTTCGGATCACCGAAGTTTTCGCGCACGTAGGCGCGCGACCCCCACAGTCCCTGTTCTTCGCCGGACCACAACGCGATGCGAATTGTTCGGCGCGGCTCCGCCCCAATCGCCTTGAGGATTCGCATTGCTTCGAGCATCACAGCCACGCCAGAGGTGTTGTCCGAAGCGTTGGGTGAGGCGTGCCAAGTATCGAGATGAGCGCCCAGCATCACGACTTCGTCGGCGAGGTCCGCTCCGGCGATCTCTCCCAGCGTGTTGTGCGCCTCTGTTACCTGCTCCCCGTGCCGATTCCGTACCTCGACCTCGACCTCGACTGGGATGTCGCGGGCGAGGACCCGGTACATCCGGCTGTAGTTCTCGGGTGTGATTGCGATGACTGGAACCGAGTTCAGCGTTTCGTCACGAGCCCACTGATCGACTTTCGCGCCCGGCCGCGCAAAGCCGCGCACGGCGCCCGGCCATCCGCTGCTCGACTCCAGAACGACCGCTGCGCCCTCGGAAACGTAGAAGGCGAGCTTCTCGGCGGCCGTCAATATGTCCGGATTCGCAGGCGTGGGCGGATAAAGGCGTGAGAAGTAGGGGTCCGGGCCGGGCGGCGGCACGATCACTTCTTCCTCGAGAGCTCGCAATTCCTCCTCGGTCCGACGGGGCGTTCCTGTTGCGAACCGAGTTTGGTCGATCGTCGGCGGTGGGGACGACAGCACGGCCATCCCGCGAAGCTTCCCGCGATAGCTCTCAAGATCTTGGTGTGTCCGCACGTCTCCGATAATCGCGGTCAGGCGCTGCTTGCCGTCGGTGCCCGGCGTGTGCGCGATCGGGTAGCCCACTAGAGGGGTGTAATCCGGCTCCAGCATATGAAGAGAGACGTACTCGTTGTCCCAGCTCACGCCGTAGTCCATGAACGGCTCTCGCGTCGTGTTCGTGAGGCCGATGCGATCCATCTCCGCGAGGACCCAGAGCTGTGCGCGCTCCATGTCGTCAGAGTTCGTGAGTCGGGCACCGAGCACGTCCGTCATGTACGAGAGCGTGTTGGGCAACTGCGAGCGCTGGAGACCTTCCTCACGGATGTTCGCAATGACCTCGAGATCGACCGGCCAGGCATCCTGCTGTGCCACCAGAGCAAGCGGAGAGGCTCCGAACCATGCCCCTGAGACGAGCACTGCTACGCGCAGCGCACGGCGTCCCCCCCATGGCACCCATGAGGAAAAAGTCGCGCGGGAGGGCAAGGCGTGATCCATCTCCATCTCCTGGTTGCTGGTCCGGTGAGCGTCGGACGGGAGCGGCCTTAGAAGAGTCCCGTCACTATGCCGTCGGTAACGTCCACCTTCGTCGCTGACGGCGCCACGCCAAGGCCCGGCATCGTCATGATGTTCCCCGTCTTCGCCACCACGAATCCGGCACCCGCGGACGGCGTGACTTCGCTGACACCAATCCGGAATCCGGTCGGTCGTCCGAGAAGCGTCGGGTTATCGGAGAAGGAGTACTGCGTCTTCGCCATACAGACCGGAAAGTTGCCCATCCCTGCTTCCTCGAGTGCCGCGAGATCCTTGGCGGCTTTGGGTGTCAGATCGACGCCCTCTGCACCGTAAATCTCCGTGGCGATCGTTTCGATCTTCGTGATGAGGCTCATCTCCAGGGGATACAGAGGCTTGTAGTCAGCCTCGTCACTTTCGAGGACGTCCCAGACCGCGTCGGCCAGGTCGAGGCAGCCTTCGCCACCACCGCCCCACGGGTCTGCGATTACGGCCTTGCAGCCCATTTCGGCGCATCCATCGAGAACGACCTGGATTTCGGCTTCGCTGTCGGTCGCGAATCGATTCAGTGCGACCACGGGCGGCACGCCGAACTTCCGAACGTTCTCGATGTGACCGCGGAGGTTCGCGAAGCCTGTCTGCACTGCCTCGACGTTCTCAGGCGTGAGATCGGTCTTGGCTATGCCGCCGTTCATTTTCAAAGCGCGCACGGTGGCGACGATGACGGCTGCACCTGGACGCAGATTACCGAAGCGGCACTTGATGTCGAAGAATTTCTCCGCACCCAAGTCGGCTCCGAAGCCGGCCTCCGTGACTACTACGTCTCCCAGCGAGAGTCCGACGCGTGTCGCGGACAGCGAATTGCAGCCGTGCGCAATGTTCGCGAATGGGCCGCCGTGAATGAGTGCGGGCGTGCCGCCGAGCGTTTGTACGAGGTTGGGATTGACCGCATCTTTGAGCAGTACGGCCAATGCCCCAGACACGCCCAAGCCTGCAGCGCGGACAGGTTTCCCGTCTTTGCCGGTTCCGATGATGATCCGGTCGAGTCGGGCCTTGAGATCATCGATTCCGTCCGCGAGGCAGAAGATCGCCATGATTTCGGACGCCGCGGTGATCACGAAGCCGTCTTGCCGAGGGACTCCGCCGGTCCGGCCGCCGAGACCGACAATGACGTTGCGAAGCGCGCGGTCATTCATGTCGATGGCGCGAGGCCAGGTGATCTGTGTCGGGTCGATGCCAAGCGAGTTCGGCCGATACAGGTGGTTGTCGAGGACCGCTGACAGCAGGGCGTGGGCCGAGCTGATCGCGTGGAAGTCACCCGTGAAGTGGAGATTGATCTCCTCCATGGGCACGACCTGGCTGTGGCCGCCGCCAGCTGCGCCTCCCTTGATACCGAAGACCGGACCGAGACTCGGCTCACGCAGGCAGAGCACCGGATTGCGATTTCGCAGGTTCATCGCATCGGCGAGACCGACTGAGACCGTCGACTTTCCCTCGCCCGCCGCAGTTGGGCTGATGCCCGTTACCAACACGAGCCGACCGTCTTCTCCGCCCCGTTCCTTCGCTACGTCTAGGGGGATCTTCGCCTTGTGATGGCCGTAGGGGATGATGTCTTCGGGGCCGAGCCCGATCTTCGCAGCGATCTCCTGGATGGGACGGAGTTCAGCTTCCTGTGCGATCTCGATATCGGTTTTGACGATGGTCTCCCTGCAAACGGTGTCGGATTCGATGTACTGGACGCCAAAGTCGGCGCGGAAGTCTATGTGGCGCAATGCTTTCGATACGCGCCCCGCATAATCAGTGTCTCGCGTGTCCTTATGGCGTAGTTACGATAGGATAGCCCCGCTCCCAAAACCCCACTCCATAAATGAGGTTGATTCTCCGGAACGGCTTGGTTGTCGCAGGCCTCGTGCTCGTATCGCTCAGCGCGGTTCAGCCAGTTCTTGGCCAAGCCAGCTGGGACTCTCATCAGGTGCGCGCAACCGAGACGCAGACCCCGCCATTCCTCGACGGTTTCCTCCAGGAAGGCGAGTGGGGACGCGGTGGGCTGATCCAGGGTCTCATTCAGCAGGAGCCGAATGAGGGCGCTCCTGCGACAGAGCGCACCGAGGTCTACATGCTCTACGATGCGGAGACCCTCTACATCGGTGTCCGAGCCTGGGACTCAGAGACGGGTGGTGTGACGGCGACGGAAATGCGCCGTGACTCGGACAGGATCCTCGATGAGGACAACTTCCAGATCATCTTCGACACCTTCAAGGATTCTCGTTCGGGCTACATGTTCGTCACCAATCCACTCGGTGCGAAGCTCGATCAGCAGGTATTTAACGAAGGTGAAGGAGCGACACGTGGGTTCGGCTTCGCGACGTCGAACATCAACCGTGACTGGGACGGCGTATGGCACGTTGCGGCGCAGTCGCTGGAAGATGGCTGGGTCGCGGAGATCGCCATTCCGCTGGTCACTCTCCGCTTCCCGGAAGCGCAGTCGCAGAGCTGGGGCATGAATCTCATGCGCAACATCGCCCGGAAAAATGAGCAGGCATTCTGGGCACCGATTACGAAGGAGTTCACGATCCATCGCGTGAGCATGGCCGGGAGCCTCGAGGGACTGAGCAACCTAGATCGCGGACTCGACCTGCGGGTGACGCCGTTCGTCACCGGCGGCGGCGAGAGTGTCCTCGATGAGAGCGTCGAAGCGAACGATTGGGATGGGGATGTCGGGCTCGACATGAAGTACGGAGTGACCTCCGGTCTTAATCTCGACCTCACGATCAACACGGACTTCGCACAGGCCGAGGTCGACGACGAACAGGTAAACCTGACGCGATTCCCGCTGTTCTTCCCAGAGAAGCGAGACTTCTTCCTCGAGAACTCGGGGCAGTTTCAGGTCACCACGGCGACCGCATTCAATCGGTACGCAGACCTCTTCTTCAGCCGTCGAGTCGGCCTCGGAGACGACGGCACCAATGTCCCGATCATGGGCGGCGCGCGGATGACCGGTAAGATCGGTCAGAACGACATCGCAATCATGGACGTTCAGACAGATCAGGCGTTCGGCAGCACGGCTGAGAACTTTTTCGTTGCCAAGTACAGTCGAAAACTCTGGTCGCGCTCACGCATCGGGGCACTCGTGATCAACAAATCGTCCTCGAACTACTTCGGGGACATCGAGGATGCCCACTACAACCGCACCTATGCTGTCGACGCGCTTCTGACGCCGCACCCGAACTTTACGATTCAGGGATTCTTTTCAAAGACAGAAACGCCGGGGATTACGGTCCCGGACGACGATCCGGCGACTCCGTGGCAGGAAGATGTCGGTTTTGGTGAGACCGGGAGCTATGTCAACGCGACGTGGCTCGACACGGCCTGGCGGATCTACGGTGAGTATGCAGACTTCGACAACGATTTCAACCCGGAGGTCGGGTTCCTTCCGCGAGCTGGTATCCGGACTACCAAGCTTCACCTCGAACGGAATCCGCGACCGAATTTCTGGGGCATTCGCGTTCTGTCGCCGATGATCAACTACACCTATACGTCTGATCAGGGAGGCTTTCGTCTCGCCAATCGGTGGCACTACATGCTTGGGGCCCGCTTCGACAACGGTGCTTTTTTGAATTTGTCGTATAACAACCACTTTGACCGCGTGCAGAAGCCCTTCTCTTTGGGTGGGGTCTTCATTCCGGCAGGCGACTACAACTTTGGCGAGTACAAGGTCACGTTCGATTCTAATCCTGCTCGTCGGATCTACTACGGTGGGGTGTTCTCACCGCAGCAGTTCTACGGTGGCGAGCGGTGGGACGCGCAGGCGAAGCTCGGAGCACGAATTACGGATCAGCTCTCAACCGAGGCCTCGTACACAAGAAACGACGTGGATCTGCCTACCGGCGACTTCGAAGTTGATCTCGCCTCGATCCGGATTGACTTCGCGATGTCCCCGACGATGTCGATTCGTTCGGTTACACAGTACAACTCACAGCGTGACCAGTTCGGCACCAGCGCACGGTTCCGTTGGACGTACCGGCCGGGTAGCGACATCTACATCGTCTATGACGAGTTACAGCGCGACCCTGCTGCACCGATGAATGACCCGCTCGCAGATCTGTACTACCGGGATCGCAGCCTGATTATCAAGGCCACGTTCCTGATGACACGTTAGGGCTCAGTTCGAGAGCCGCGCACGGACTTCGTCTAGCCAGTTCCTGACGAAAGTCCGATCCCAACATCAGACCCCCTGATCGATTCACGCGAGCGATTGGGGGGTATCAGGTTCGGTGGATGATCTGCGAAGTGCTGGGTAATGGGCTCCCAGAGCAGTAGCTCTCACGACAACGTAGAGAATGAACGTGAGCCAGAGTCCGGTATTTCCCCCGAGAGGAATCGCGAAGCTCGAGGTGGCGAGAAAGACCAAGCAAGAAGCCATGCTGGCGTTCCGCATGGCCCGGGTGCTTGTAGCACCGATGAAGACCCCGTCGAGCTGGAACGCCGCGAACGAGAGGCCAACATAGATCGATGCGTAGGGGAGGAATTTCTCTGCGCTCCCTCGCACAGCGTCCAGATCGGTGAGTAGCGCGATGAACCAGGGCCCGAGAGCAAACACCATGACGGCCAGAGTGAGTGCGCTACCCGCCGCGAGCTGTGACGCCGCCCGGACGGCTTCGTCGAAGCGAGCCCGCTCGCCGGCACCGACGGCCCGACCGACGAGGATCTCAGTCGCGTGTGCGTACCCGTCCAGGAGGTAGGCACTCAGGGCTACGAGCTGAAGTAGCACATGATTTGCGGCGAGCACCTCGTCACCAAATCGTGCGCCCTGATTTGTGAACCAGGCGAAGCCAAGCAGCAGAAAAAGAGTGCGGACCATGATGTCGCCGTTGGCACGGACCGTTGCTCTCGCCTTGGCGGCGTCACGAATCCGAGCCATTGGCCAGAACGGTTCGTCGTCGACGTGCTCAGCCCGCAGGACGGAGACTAGCATCAACAGCGCGCAGGTCAGTGTGACCCACTCGGCGATGGCCGTCCCGAGTGCGATCCCTTCGACACCCCATCCCAAGTATCCGGCGAAGAAGAGATCGAGGCCGATATTCAACCCATTCAAAATGAGCTGTGTCCTGAGCAGGTGGCTGGTTCGACCGAGCCCGACGAAAGCCCCGAGCACGGCGAACGTCGTGAGCGTGGCCGGTGCCCCCCAGATGCGGAGATCGAAATAGGCGCGGGTTAGCCCTTCGACCTCAGTGGTGGCACCGAAAAGCATCAGCGCGCCCGAGATGATCGGCCGTTGGAGGATCACCAGACAGACTCCGATCGTGGCCCCAAGCAAGACCGACCTCCCCACGGTAGCTCGAACCTCGGCGAAGTCCCCTGCGCCTGAAGCCTGTGCCACGAAGCCAGTCGTGCCCATGCGAAGGAAGCCGAAGCTCCAGTACACGAAGCTGAAGACGATCGCACCGAGCGCGACCGCTCCCAGGGCTTCCACCGTTCCCGTATTGCCGATGACAGCGGTGTCCACGATCCCGAGCAAGGGGACCGCGGCGTTCGCGAGGACGATTGGCCATGCGAGGTGGACGATCGTGCGACGGGAGGTGGGCTGCGCTGTGTTCACCCGCGGAATCTAATGGGGGTGGTGACTGTCCTTGCGCCCCTTAGCGACTTCCGGTCAGCTCCCGACTCAGCTCACGCAACATGCTTCGGGACTCCATGTCGTAGGCCTGATCGTGAGCCCGGGCGGGCTCGAGCTGATTGAAAAACTGACCGCCCTCCACGTCGTCCACGATGAGCTGCATGACCCCGTCGGCACCCTCGCCGATCGTCGCCCGAGGTTGCACGCCGAGGCGGGCCACCATGCCAGTCGGCATGTAGGTGGCCGGATGGAGCGCGTTTACCACGACGCCTGTCCCCTCGAGCTCTTCGTGCAGATCGAAGGTGTGTCCAACCTGAGCGAGCTTGCTCTGCCCGTACGCTCGCCCGCCGGTGAAGTTGTTCTCGATCATGACGTCGTCCCAGTCGATCGGGCTCCGGGCGATCGATGACACGTTCACGATGCGGGCGGGCGCGCTCTCCACGATGCGCTGTTTGAGCAGATTCGTGAGGAGGAACGGCGAGAGGTAGTTCACTTGGAACCGGAACTCATGGCCATCTTCGCTCACCCATCGCTCGTCGGGTGCCGAACCGAAGCCTGCATTGTTCACTAGGACGTCGAGCCGATCGTAATCGGCGAGCACAACGGCTGCGAGCGAACGGACGTTCTCAAAATCGGCGAAGTCCGCGGCGTAGAATCGCGCAGTGCCCGGTCCTGCATTGATCTCGGCAGCAACTGCTAGGCCTCGATCACGATCACGACCATGAACGATGACATGGGCGCCACGCTGTCCCATGCGTAGCGCGACCTCACGACCGAGACCACTCGTCGAACCCGTGATCAGGACGATCTTCTGGCCCGGTGCGGGCGCGACTCCGTCCTGGGCATGGCTTGGCGTCGCAAGAACGGTCAGCCCTGCTACCAGACCGGCACATGCGAACAGCGCTTTTGCGATACGGTCCATGGGATCCTCGGCGTGGCGAACGTGACTTGCTCTGGGAGCAAGCGAACGTAGCGGCCGAGTGTCTCGGGTAACACCAAGTAGTCAATTGGGCGGGTGGATTGGTCCGTGACGGGCGAGCGGAGGGTGTATGACCGGAGGTGGGTCGTGATATCCTTGCTTGCTTCTGAGTCACGGACCAGCATCGGCGGTATGGGTGCCTAGCAGCTGTCGGCTCGAATCTCACACGGTGACGCTCCGGAAAGCCTGATCAGAGGAGGCCCCTTGAACAAGCATTCTTTGGACCTCCAGTGGTATCTAAGTCGGCTCACGTTCATCCTCTTCATGACGTTCCACAGTATCCACTCGGATCTCCCGCGCATGGGCGTCAACGGCGGCACGTGGACCGGCCTGATTCGGTCGGATATCCTCGCCAGCTAGCACCGCGTCGTCTGGGTTCCCACATTGCTTGCTGAACCCTGGACCGGAGACAGAACGATGGCGGACCGAAGCTCGCGCAGGATCAAGACGCCCGAAGAACTCTACGGGCTCGTGGAATCTGGAATGGACCCCGCTGGCCGTAGCCCGACGGTCTTCGACTCTCCGCTCACGCGACGAGAGGCCCTCCGCCGTTCCGGGGCTGTCGCAGCCGGTGCCGCGATCTTCCCGTCCGACTTCGCCAAGCGTCTGTCCACCATCGCTCCGCAGGAAGCTGTCGTTCCCTGGACCAACGCCCCGGAAGCTGGTGGGCAAGCAGGGACACTCGACTGGGAGGCACTGACATCCTGGACGACGCCTACCCCCGATCTGTTCAGCGTCGGACACTACGGAAATCCTGAGGTCGACGGCACCTCGTGGCGCCTCGAGGTGGGCGGTCTGGTGGACAACCCGAAGTCGTTCACGCTCGACGAGATCCGCGCCCGTCCTCGTGAGAGCGTGACGATGCTCCTCGAATGCGCAGGCAATCGGGGCTTCGCCACGTTCATGGGCGCAGTACACAACGCGGAGTGGACTGGCACGCCGCTCGCACCGTTGCTCGCGGAGGTGGGCGTTCAGCCGGAGGGTATCGAGATCGTCTTCTTTGGCGCGGACACTGCGACTGAGACGATTCGGGATATTGAAGTCGAGCAGCATTTCGCGCGGAGCATGTCACTCGAGGACGCGACTGCTGCGGGTGTCCTGCTCGCGTACGAGGTGAACGGCGAGCCGCTTCCGGTCGGAAATGGGTTTCCGGTCAGGCTCATTGCGCCCGGCTGGTACGGAGTCGCCAACGTGAAATGGCTGATGAAGGTCGAAGTCCGCGATACGCGCTTCATGGGGAAATTCATGGCGCGTGACTACGTGACGCTTCGCCAGGAAGGTGACGATGCCAATGCGGTCTGGGCCGAGACTTCCGTCGGTCGCACGAACATCAATTCGATTCCGGCCAAGGTTGTCCGCACTGCCGGAGGTTTTCGTATTCACGGTGCTGCGTGGGGCAAAGATGTGGGCCGAGTCGAGGTCCAGATTGACGGCGGCTCTTGGCAGTCGGCTACGATGGGCGAGGGTCAGGACGACCCACACACCTGGACGTTCTGGCATTTGGACTGGGATGCGCCGTCGGGTGATCACACCGTGACGTCACGGGCGGTCTCTGTGGACGGAGAGGTTCAGCCGTCTCCCGAAGACGCGGTCATGGTTCAGAAGATCACGTACTGGGAAAGCTACGGAACGGTCACGCGCGAGATCACGATCGACTGATCAGGGCGTTATGTCAGACGGCTTCGGGTGGACTTCCTCGGCACGTTCTCGGCGCGCGTAATTCTGGCCTCCGCAGTATGTGATGCAGTGCGCAGGCATGGCAGCTTCCGGTCCGGGGGGAGTCGGTGCCCTGCGATATCACATGGGCGGCAGCAGATCGAATGGGTCGTCGACCGTGCCGGCGCGGGCCTTGAGGTCGTCCAGTGCGGCGACGAGGTCGCCTCCGTGGGACGCGAGAAATGCGTCGAACGCAGGCAGCTTGTTGTAGTAGCGGATGCGTGACATCAGGGTCGCGTTATTCAAGGGCGTGTTTCTGAAGCCACCGAAGGTCAGGGCTTCGAACTGGGGTGAGACCTCGGCATCGAAGGTCGTGAGGGCTTCCGCGAAAATCATCTCCCGTTGGGCGACCTTCTCGTCGAATGAGAGCGAGGAATCGTCGTATACACCTTTGAGATTCTCGACAAAAGTGTCCAGATAGACGCTGAATATCTGATGGTCTCGCCAGCGAGCGAGGGCCCTGACACATTTGATGGAGTCTGGTCCACTCCCTTCCCGAGAGCAGAAAAATCGAGCTGCGCCGACCCGCCCGACGAAGGTCGCGAAGCTCTCGTTGAAACTCACGTGGCCGGGCACGAAAAGATGCTGATGAGACAGCTCGTGGATGACGGTTGCCACCACCTCGACGTCATCGGTCCGGAGTGAGGTCGACAGAACCGGGTCGTTGAACCAGCCCAGCGTGCTGAAGGCCGCCGTGGGCCGAACCCATGTGTCGTAGCCTTCCGCATCGAGCCCCGCCTGTTCGTCGAGCGCGCCTTGAAGCGAGAAGTGCCCTTTGTAGGGCACGTGCCCTACGATGGGGAACCACCAGGTTTTCGGGACGAGCCGGTCCTTGTACGCGGCTGATACGACCATCGCGAGCGTGTCACGGTCGAGTTGGGTGAACATCGTGTAGGAGTCACCGACATCGATCCCCAGTTCTTCCGCCGCGAATCGTCGGGCCTCGACCACGTAGGCGAGCTTCCCACGCGTGCCCGCATCGACGGTCGAGTCATTCAGAATCGCATGAATCGGTTGCCTCGCCCTGAGGATTCCGACTTCGGCGATACCGGCCTTCACCACGTAAACCGGGGAGCACGCCATGCACCCGGCCGCCATCACCAGTGCGGTGACGGCGAGCAGGGTGCGAATGGTGCGTTTTCGAGTCATGACGTCTCGCCGGTCAGGTCAGCGTGGCGACTGTCAGTTCCCGCCGCCGATCGGGCGCATGAGCGGAACGCCGCCCTCCGTCGGGACGTAGACGACAGACCCAGGTGGGAGCGTGGCCAGCCGCTCGATGTAGTGGAAGGTCAGGTACGCGGGAGTCAGGCCCTCAGAAATGATCTTCTGAGCCTCCGCCAGACCCTTTGCCTCCTCGATCGCCTGTTGCGCGCGCTCCTGAATGATCTCCGTCTGGAAGCGCTCCTGCTCGACCTCCTGCTCTCTCTCGAGCTTGGCCTCGATCGCCTCGCGGACACGGGCCGGCGCCTGCACGTCACGAACAAAGACCTCGACGACCTCGATGCGGTCACCGGCCTTGGCCTGGATCTCGTTCATCATGTCAACCGCAACCAGTCGCCGATTTGGTGAAAAGATTTCGTTGATCGACTTCGTCGCCACTGCGTCACGGACACCGTTCCGCATGGCGTTCAGCACGATGCTCGACTTGATACTTCGCTCGCTCCCCAGCCGCGAGAAGAGATCGGGGGCGACGGCTCCATCCAGCTTGAACAGGATCGAGACTTCGAGCGTGACGTTGAGCTGCTCACTCGTCTGCGCCTCGATGACTTCGACTCCTCCGCCCTCGGGGAAGCTCTGTTCGCGAATCGACATCTTCTCGATGCTCGCCAGAGGATTCACGAAATGGACGCCCTCCTCGAGTGGTCGTTCTTCCACCGTTCCGAGGAAGTGCTCGACCCCCACTTCACCGACAGAGATCACGGTGAGTGTGTTACTGAGCGCGAGTGCTAAACCCGCTGCCATGAAGGCATAGCCGGCAACCTTTGCGGCGCCTTCTGCGCCCGGCTGGGCGGTTGACGGCCCGACGGCCCGGATCGTTGCGCCGATGAGAATCACTAGGATGGCAAGAAAGATCGAGCCCATGTGAGATACTCCTCGTTTGAGGGGGATGGTGTGATTCGATTGAAATACGGGCACCGTCCCGGATTTCTTCTATGTAGGTCGGACGAGGGCGTTGGGGCTGGTTGGGTCACCCCGGTTCTTCTTCACCCATATAGTTTCGGCGCTCCGGGTTCACTGCGATTCGGAGTTCGACGAGGTCGACTTCCGGCGCAATTTCCGGGGGCATCTGGTCTGCGGTCATTCGAAGCGCGGTGGAGGCATCGTCCGCCTCGACGACCAGCGTGTGATAGCGCTGGTGTGCGCCCCCGTATCGTACCGTGATCTGGTAGTGCATGCGGGAATCTACCGATGGCTCGTCCGAGGACCTATCCTCCGCCCATGAACTTCGCCCTCCGTCTCACGTGAGCCTTCCGTACCGCCTAGCGGTCGGGTCGCTTCGGCTCGTGTCCCCGCTTCTGACCGCAGGCGATTCGAAGCTGGCCCGTGGGATGGCTGGCCGACGCCACGCGCACGAACTGCTCGCTACCTGGGGCATGACCGTGCGTGACCGAGACCGGCCCGTCGTCTGGTTCCACGCCCCGAGTGTGGGGGAAGGGTTACAGGCTCGAGCCGTCATCGAGGCTCTTCGTGAGCGCATTCCGGACGTCCAGATCGTCTACACATTTTTCTCGTCCTCTGCCGAAGAGTTGGCGCGGACGATGGGTGCAGAGGTCGCGACGTACCTGCCGTGGGATCTTCAGTCTCCTTCGGCGGCCGTGCTTGATGCGGTTGAGCCCGACCTGCTGGTGTTCACGAAGACCGAAGTCTGGCCGATTCTCACCGCTGAGGCTTCCGCCCTTGGTGTGCCGGTTGCCATTGTGGGGGCATCCGTCCCACCGGGCGCGGGAAGGATGCGCAAGCCAGTCCGGAAGTGGATGGAATCCACGTGGGCATGTCTCAGTTTGGGGTGCGCGAACACCGAAGCGGACTCCCGAGGTCTGCGGGAGCTAGGCGTCCCCGACAAGTCTGTGACCGCGACCGGTGACCCCGGGGTGGATTCGGCTGCAAGTCGCTTCGAGGCTGCTCCTGAGGCCGCCGACTGGCTCACTCCGCTGCAGGATGATCCGAGACCCGTGGTCGTGGCTGGCTCAACCTGGCCCGCAGACGAGGCGGTGCTCCTGCCCGCTCTGAAGATGGTCAGGACGGAGGTCGCCACACTGCGAACGATCATTGCACCGCACGAACCCACCGAGAGTCGCGTCGCGTCACTCCTGAGTGAGTTGCGCCGCGATGGGTGGCGAGCGGAGACATTGGGCCGAGTGGAGGCCGACGGGTCTGCGGAGGGCATCGACGCGGTGGTGGTCGATCGCGTCGGAGTGCTCGGACATCTCTACGCCGTGGGCGCCGTGTCGTACGTCGGAGGTGGATTCCGCGGAGATGGACTGCACTCTGTGCTCGAGCCCGCGGCGGCCGCGACGCCGATCGTCTTCGGGCCGCAGCACCACAACGCACGGGCGGCGGCGGACCTCGTCACCGTGGGCGGCGCGAAGATTGCACGGGATGCAAATGCACTCGCGCGCGAGGTCCAGAACTGGCTGACCGATGAAGCAGAATGTGATCGCACGGGACGGTTGTCCCGTCGGTATATTGATGTGCACCTCGGTGCGGCAGGCCGCATAGCTGAGCTTCTTGATGGTCTGATCGCACCCCTCTCTGACTTTGACTCGAACGCATGAATGACTTCGCGGTAGCTGAAATCACACCCACCGAGCTCAAAGCTCGACTGGATGCCGGTGATGTCCCGGTTCTCGTGGACGTGCGCGATGCGTTCGAGGTCGAGATCACTGATCTCCCGGACCACGGACAGCTCCGGATCCCGACCGGTGAATTCTCGGCTCGGTTTGGCGAACTGTCGACGGACAGTGAGATCGTCGTTTACTGCCGGAGCGGTGGGCGCAGCGCCTGGGCGGCAGCCATTCTGGCGCAGCAGGGATATCAGCGCGTCTTGAATCTCGCGGGCGGTGTTCTTGGATGGCGTGCCGAAGTGGATCCGACGTTGAGGGCATACTGATCGTGCGTTTCCCTTCACACCCTCTGCTCCTCGCTTTCCTAGCGACCGCTCTGGCTGGAATCACCGCCTGCACTGGCTCACCGGATGAGCCAGGTGAGGAGTGGCCGATGTCGGAGATTGAGCTGCCTGAGACAGCATCGCTCGGCGGCGGTGAACCCGTCGATGGTGTTGTGGCGGTTAGTGGCCAAGTCGCAGCAACCGGTGACATGGCGGCAAGTGAGGCCGCGCTTGCCGATACGGCGGACTCAAGAGTTGATCGCAGGGAGAACGGTGAGGAAGGTGCCAGCTCCGGAGACCAGAGCGAGGCAGCTAGCACAGGCCTGTCGGGTCCGCGACCATACTCCCGGCCCCAAATGGACACCGACGCGTCGGCCCCCATGATCCACACGCGACCGCTCGTGGTGGAGGATTTCCCGGACGCCCGGTTCCCCCGCCCCCAGCATGTACGCGGACTCTACATGAATGCGTGGGCGTCCGGGTCGAACAAGCGCATGACCGAGATACTCGACGTTGCGCGCGAGACTGAGATCAACTCGCTGGTCATCGACATAAAGGATGCGACCGGGTACATCAGCCACGAGACCACGGTGCCGCTCGCTTTGGAGATCGGCGCGGATCAAGAGCGCCGGATCCGTGACCTGCCGGCTCTGCTCGATCGTCTCGAAGCAGAGGGCATCTATCCGATTGCTCGGATCGTTGTCGTGAAGGACCCGATCCTCTCTGCTGGACGTCCTGAGTTCGCTGTGCAGGACACAGCCGGGGGTATCTGGGTGGACCGCAAAGAGACCATCTGGATGAATCCATACTCACGCGGACTCTGGGAATACAACGTGGCCCTCGCGCGTGAGGTCACCGAGATGGGGTTCCCCGAGATCCAGTGGGACTACATCCGTTTTCCCGATGCGCCCCAGTCCGACATGAATCGCGCGGTGTTCGAGGGCAGTGAGGACATGGAGCGTGTGGACGCGATCCGGGGCTTCCTGTCCTACGCGCGTGAGGAGCTGTCCGATCTGCCAGTCCGGACCACGGCGGATGTGTTCGGCGTTACGACGTCATTCCGTCGGGATATCGGCATTGGTCAGCTTTGGGAGACATTTATCGACGTCGTCGATGTGGCTCTCCCCATGGTGTACCCGAGCCACTACTGGGAGGACAGCTTCGGCTACGACAAGCCGAACGCGTACCCGTATGAGATCGTCTTGGCCGCTCTTCGTGATGCGCTCCGTCGTTCTGCGCGCGTCGATGGTGCGGGGATGACACGTCCATGGCTGCAGGACTTCTCGCTTGGGCAGCCGATCTATGGTGCCCCCGAGGTGCGTGCTCAGATCCAGGCGACCTATGATATCGGGATTCAGGAATGGATCCTCTGGAATGCTTCGACTCGTTACACCATTTCGGCGCTTGAGCCGGTGACGGGGTTCGCGATCGACCCACTCGTTCGTGTGGCGGGTGTGCTGACCCCGGTCTCGCGTCGCTACGAGGTCATGGATTCCGTCGCAGCGCTCCACACCGACACCGCGACGACGGTTAGTGCCGTGGTCGATGACGTCCCAGTCGACACGATCGACGCCGTCGTCACCGACACGCTCTTCGCAAGGACGCGCCGCTAGGCCGAAGCGCCCATCACGGCGAACTGGAGTTCGTGGATACGTGCATAGAGTCCGCCCGCTTGGAGCAGGGCTCCGTGACTCCCCTCTTCATGAACCCGTCCATGATGCATCACGATGATGCGGTCGGCGTTCTGGATCGTAGAGAGTCGATGCGCGATCACGAGGGACGTGCGGCCGCCGAGAAGTTCGTCAGTCGCGATCTCGATGCGCTCCTCGAGTTCGGAGTCCACTGACGACGTTGCTTCGTCGAGCACCAGAATGTCCGGATCGAAAGCGAGCGCCCTTGCGAAGCTTACCAGCTGCCGTTCTCCAACCGAGAGCGTCGACCCTCGTTCTCCGAGTGGCTGGTCGTATCCATGCTCGAGTCGCTCGATGAAGCGCGATGCGCCGACCCGCTCTGCCGCAGCCTCGATTCGTTCCTGGTCTATGTCGGAAGATCCGAGCCGAATGTTGTAGGCGACGTCCTGACTGAACAGGAATACGTCCTGCAGGACCAGCCCGATACGCTCACGCAGGTCCTTCAACACGACCTGATCAATCGGGATGCCGTCCAGGAGTATTCGCCCCTTCTGCACATCATAAAAGCGCATCAGCACGTTGATCAGCGTCGTCTTCCCGGCCCCGGTGTGTCCGACGATTGCCACTTTTTCACCCGGGGCGACCGTGAAGGTTACGTCTTCGAGTACCCAGTCGGGCTCGCCTTCCCCGTCGTCCCCATACGCGAACCAGACAGACTCGAAACGAATCTCTCCAGGTCCCTGCACGGGCAGGGGTGTCGGGTCGACCGGATCGATGACGGAGATGTCTCCATCGAGGAGCTGGAAGACCCGCTCTGAGGAGGCCATCGCCGCCTGGAGGAGGTTGTATTTTTCGGACAGATCCTGAATAGGTCGAAAGAAGCGACGGACGTAGAGCAGGAAGGCGGTGATGACACCGACGGTTGTGGTCTCCGCGATGACGCGACCGCCGCCATACCAGATGATCAGCGCCAGAGCGATTGCGGTGAACAGCTGGATGACGGGGAAAAAGAGTGCGTAGTACGTGATCGACTTCAGGTGTGCCTGCAGGTGGCTGTCGTTCAACTCGGCTAGCCGCGCCGCGTCGGCCTTCTCCCGATTGAACAGCTGTACCACGCGCATCCCCGTGATGCGTTCCTGAAGGAATGCATTGATGTGGGCGATCCGTACCCGGATGTCCCGATACGCTGAGCGGACCTTCGCGCGGAAGAGGAACGCAGCGAAGAAGACGAAGGGCAGGACGCTGAAGGTCACCAGCGACAGTCGCCAATCCATGAGTAGCATCGCGCTGAAGATGAACAGCAGCGTGAAGATGTCTCCGAAGACGGTCACGAGGCCTGAACTGAAGAGCGTATTCAAGGTCTCGACGTCGTTCGTGATGCGCGTCATGAGGCGGCCGATCGGATTTCGATCGTAAAACTTCAGGTCGAGCTGCTGCAGCTTCGCGAAGATCTCCGTGCGCAGGTCGTACATGACCGACTGGCCGAGCCATGTCGTCACCAAGGCGCGAGCGTATTCGAGACCGAATCCGACGACGACCGTCGCGAGGTAGGCCCAGACGAGAACGGCCAGCAGCGACCGGTCCTGATTTTCGATCGCTTCGTCGATGACGAGCCGACTAATCCACGGCCCGGCAATCGCCATGGCGGAGCCCAGAAGCAGGATTAGCAGTGCCAGACTTACATGCTTCCAGTATGGCCGCAGATACTGAATGAGGCGCCGCATGAGGCGTGAGTCGTATGCCTTACCGAGTGTCTCTTCTTCCTGAAAGCTCGCGGCGTCAGCCATACGGGTTGGCGGGTCCTCGGATGGTGATTTCGGTCAAAAGTATGAGCGCTGCGGTTACCCGGACGGAGATGCGCCGGTCCGGGAAGATGGAGCTGTTTGGCCCTGCGAGATACCCTCGCGCCTGTGTGTGATCATCATGAGTATATACGCACAAAAATCATAGTTTCTGGTGAGGGCCTTTCTCTCACGATCTCCCGCACACGCCATCGAACAGGTCCGCCGAGTACCACATTCTTCTGGTTCTCACTGATGGTGACCTGCACGGGTACGGGATCGTGAAGGAGATCGAGTCGAGGAGTCGCGGCGGGATCCGGATCGAACTCGGGGATCTGTGTCGCTATATCCGGCACTTGGCGGATGAGGGCATGGCTTGAGCCGATCGACATGCGATGATGGCAGGAGGAGCTTGTGCCGTCACACGAACCGGACAGGGGGGAGTATCGGATCTATCGGGACAAGGAGACACCGAACGTCAGCGGTACTACTCCGTGTCCGGCTACGGACCCGAGGTCTTGGCCGCGGAAGCGAGTCGAATGCGTTCGCTCTCCGCCGCAGTGGACGCTTGGCTGGTACTGCGATGACCGTCAAGCCATACGCCCGAGCTGGGCGCCCTTCACACGACATCTGGCCGCATCGTTTATCATGTCTCCATGAACGAGCCGATTCGAATCCGTGGCGCCCGCCAACACAACCTGAAGGGGATCAACCTCGATCTTCCCAGGCGAAGCCTCACCGTTATCACTGGGCCCTCAGGGTCCGGCAAGAGTTCGCTCGCGCTCGACACCCTCTTCGCAGAGGGACAGAGGCGATATGTGGAGTCTCTTTCCACTTACGCCAAACAATTTTTGGAACGGATGGAGAAACCTGATGTCGACTCGGTCGAAGGGATCTCACCGGCCGTTGCCATCGAGCAGAAGAATCCGACCAAGTCGAGTCGATCAACGGTCGGAACTGCAACCGAGGTATACGACTACCTGAGACTGCTTTGGTCGAGGGTGGGGCGATCCCACTGTCCCGAGTGCGGTCGGCATGTGCAGCCGGATACCGTGACATCTGCGGTGGACCGAACGCAGGTGCTCTCCTCGGGGACCAGAGTTTCCGTGGCCTTTCCGTTGCCCCGCAGCGAGTCGATCAAGCACGAACTCGTTGTGGCGAACCTGCGCGCGATGGGATTTGTCCGACTCCTCGTCGACGGTGACTCGGTTGACTTGTCTGACCCCGAGACGGACACTCCCGAGACTCTTGGGCGAGACGTCGCCGTGTCCAATGAACTCCTCGTGGTCGTTGATCGCCTCAAGATTGATCCGAATGAGTCGGAGCGACTCGCGGACTCACTCGGCACCTGTTTCATCGAGGGAGATGGGGAGGCGCTTGTTCTTGTCGCCGACCCGGAACCTGACATGCCCGACAGGCTTCGGTTCACCGAACACTTCCGATGCCCCGATCACCCGGACGTCGCGTTCCTGGATCCGACTCCGCAGCTCTTCTCGTTCAACAACCCGTACGGTACCTGCTCGCTGTGCACGGGCTTCGGCGCGACGCTGGATTACGACCCTGAGCTCGTGATCCCCAACGAGATGCGGTCGATATCAGATGGGGCGGTAGACCCTTGGGCCGCCCCGAGGTACAAGAAGGAGAGAGAAAAATTGCGAGCCTTCGCTACGGAGGCGGACGTATCACTACACTCTGCGTGGCAGGATCTTCCATCGAAATTTCAAGAGCAGATTCTCTACGGCACGAAAGGCTTCAAGGGCGTCATTCCCTTCCTGGTCTCGAAGGAGAACAAACGATACAAGCAGTATATTCGCGTATTTTTGCGGAAGTACCAGGCTCCCAAGATCTGTCGGGAGTGCCGCGGCGCTCGCATTTGTGCTCAAGCGCTCTATGTGCACGTGGGCGATCGTAGTATCGCCGATGTCTCCGATCTGCCGCTCGAGGACCTTCAGCCATGGCTGGCCTCGCTCGAGTTGTCCGATATGGAAGCGCAGATCGCCGCGACCATCTTGCGCGAGCTCACCGCTCGAGTTGGCTTCCTAGTAGACGTCGGACTCGGGTATCTCTCGCTCAGTCGCCAGATGCGCTCGTTGTCCGGGGGCGAGGCACAGCGCATCAACCTCGCAAACTCACTCGGCTCGGCACTGGTCGACACGTTGTACGTCCTCGATGAGCCAACCGTTGGGCTGCACCCGCGGGATACCAGCGCACTCCTCGACCTCCTCGGCCAACTTCGCGAGGCTGGAAACACGGTAGTCGTCGTAGAGCACGACGCGCTGGCAATCCGCGTGGCCGACCACGTAGTCGAATTGGGGCCGGCGTCTGGCGAGCATGGTGGACAGATCGTCTTCGAGGGTTCTCCTGCGGAACTGGAGGGGCAGGACACCGTGACCGGCCGGTACCTGTCTGGGAAGGAGCCTATCTTGCCGGGCAAAGCTCGGGACGTCGGAGGACGAGCGCTCACGCTGCTTGGTGCGCGGCAGCACAACCTTCAGGGCGTCGATATCGAAATTCCTCTGGGCACCATGACGGTGGTCACCGGGGTGTCGGGCTCGGGAAAATCGACACTGATCCACGACGTGCTGTACCGGGCCGCGGAGCGCGAGCTGGGCTCTGGCGAGACGAGTGCGAAGGAGCATCTCGGTGAGGTGGTCGGTGCCTACGACTCGCTCCAGGGGCTGGTCCACGTCGACGAAGTCGTGCTGGTCGACCAATCGCCCATTGGTCGGACGCCAAGGTCGAATCCGGTCACGTATGTGAAGGCTTGGGATACTGTGCGGAAGCTCTTCGCTCAGACGCCCTTATCTCACGATCGCGGGTACGGGCCCGGGCACTTCAGCTTCAACGTCGAGGGTGGGCGATGCGAGGAGTGCAAAGGGGCAGGGGCTGTGGAGGTCGAAATGATCTTCATGGCCGATGTCTACGTGCCGTGCGCCGGATGCGGCGGCCGTCGATACAAGCGCGAGGTCCTCGATGTGAAAGTGCGTGGCAAGAATGTCGCTGAGGTTCTCGAACTCACTGTCGACCAAGCGATCCGCTTTTTCATCCGTGAGCGGAAGCTAGGGAAGACGCTCTGGCAGCTTCAGCAGGTAGGACTCGGCTATCTCCGCCTCGGCCAGCCGGCGACGACGCTCTCTGGAGGAGAGTCTCAGCGACTGAAGATCGCGCGGGAATTCGCACGGGTGTCTGGGAAGAAAGGCCGGAAGCTCTACATCCTCGATGAACCGACGACGGGTTTGGCCGGAGAAGACGTCCGAAAGCTCCTCGAGGTGCTCGGACGTCTCGTCGACGCGGGCAACACGGTTCTCGTGATCGAGCACAACCTCGACGTCATCCGTCTAGCGGACTGGGTGATCGACCTAGGTCCGGGTGCCGGCGCCCGAGGAGGTCAGGTCGTCGGTATGGGTAGACCGGAGACGATTGCGAGCATTCCGGAGAGCCATACCGGGCGATATCTCGCCGAGGCGATACTTGAGGTGGCTGGGCGCCTCTAGGCACCCCGCTCTTTCATGTACTCACTCTCTAGGCGGTCGTCCTCGAGCTGCCTTCTCAACTTTTACCCTCCCCTTGGCAATCCATGAGCCTCAGCGATCCGAGCGTGAGCGTCTTGATGCCGGTCCGGGATGAGTCAGAGCTGCTCGCGTCGGCGATGGAGTCGATGCTCGCCCAGACGCTCGATGACTTCGAGATCGTTCTGGTCGATGACGGGTCGAGCAATGAAACAAGAGATGCCATCGTGGCCTGGGGCGAACGCGACACGAGGGTCACGGTGCTGAGGCAGGCGCCGTTGGGGATCGTGGCGGCCCTCGAGCACGGCCGATCGATCGCGAGGGGACGGTATCTGGCCCGAATGGACGCCGATGACATTGCCCACCCCGACCGCCTCGCGATCCAGTTCGACCTCATGGAGCTTTCTCCCGGACTCGCCGGCTGCGGGTGTGATGTCGAGTACTTTCCACCGGAGGTCGTCCGTGATGGCGCTCGCCGCTACGAGGCCTGGCTCAACGCCCTCGTGAGCCCGGAGCAGATCGCGGCTTCGATTTTCGTCGAATGCCCACTCGCACATCCGACATTCTTCTTGCGATCCAATGTTGTCGAGGGTGTGGGTGGCTACGTCGATCGAGGGTGGCCCGAGGATTACGATCTGGTGCTGAGGCTCTGGGAGGCTGGCCACAGGCTCGGAAAGGTTCCGAGCGCTCTACATTATTGGCGCGAGCGACCCGAGCGCCTTTCCAGGACAGACGGTCGGTACGCGCCGTCCGCATTTCTGCGCTGCAAGGTCCACTACCTGCGGGAGACGCTGCTCGCCAGAGGACGCCCGGTTGTGATCTGGGGAGCGGGGCCGGTAGGGAAGACGATGGCCCGGGCCCTGCAGGCGGAGGGGACCTCGGTGGAAGCCTTCGTGGAACTCGACCCAAGGAAAATCGGTCAAGAGATTCATGGTGCCCCGGTGCTTTCACCAGACGAAACACTCAGTCGGTACGCGGATTCAGGGGCTGAAGGAATGCCCTTGCACCTCGCGGCGGTCGGCCAGGTTGGAGCCCGCGAGCGCATTCTCGAGCAGCTGCGAGGCGCGGGCCTGAGCGTCCTTCAAGACTTCGTCGCGGTGGCCTGATCCGTCGTTCTCGTTCGGTTTCGCATGCCGCATTTCATCGAGGGTTCCGTGATGCGTCTGCGATCTGCAGAAAACCGTTGTGGGAAAAGGCTTTTCGCGGGTTGGTCAAGGGTGGGGACGGGGTTATTTTTTATGGTCTTAAAAACCCTCCCGGCGCTGCGCTTTTTGCCGCCCGGGAGACCCTGCCGCAAGCCACGACCGGAAGTGTGTGCGTATGAGTGACGAGCTCGAGCTCGGAGGTAGTGAAGGGGGGGGACAGACTGTCCTGGCCCGCCTGCTCGAAGACGAAATGAGAGAGTCGTTCATCGACTACTCGATGAGCGTAATCGTCCAGCGAGCCCTCCCCGATGTGCGCGACGGCCTGAAGCCGGTCCACCGACGCATTCTGTATGCGATGAGCCAGGCGGGCCTGAGCCCGGGGCGCGCCTACAGGAAGTCTGCGACGGTCGTCGGTGAAGTGCTCGGTAAGTACCATCCCCATGGTGACTCCGCGGTTTACGACTCTATGGTGCGCATGGTGCAGGACTTCTCCCTGCGCTATCCGCTGGTCGATGGACAGGGAAATTTCGGTTCTGTCGACGGAGATTCAGCAGCGGCGTATCGGTACACGGAAGCGCGCCTCAAACCGTTGGCCACCGAACTGCTGGCAGACATCGAGAAAGAGACTGTCCGCTTCGCAGAAAATTTCGATGGCAGCCACCAGGAGCCGACGGTCCTGCCGGCCCGAGTTCCAAACCTGCTCATCAACGGCTCGTCAGGTATCGCCGTTGGAATGGCGACGAACATTCCGCCCCATAATCTCCGTGAGATCGTCAACGCCACTACGGCGCTGATCGTGGACCCGGACCTCCCTCAGGAAGAGTTGGAGTCGATCGTTACCGGGCCAGATTTCCCGACCGGCGGGTTCATCTGCGGGACCGAAGGGATCCGAGACGCATACCGCACGGGCCGCGGTCGGGTGGTCATGCGCGCTCGTGCAGAGATCGAACAGATCGACGCGAACTCCGAGCGGATCGTTGTGACCGAGATCCCGTTCATGGTGAACAAGTCGCGCCTCATCGAGCAGATCGCACAGCTCGTCCGCGACAAGAAACTCACCGACATTCGCGACATGCGGGACGAGTCCGATCGCGACGGTATGCGTATCGTAATCGAGCTCAAGCGTGACTCCGTGCCGGAAATCGTGCTGAATCGACTGTACAAGCACACGCAGATGCAGTCGACGTTCGGCGCCAACATGTTGGCGCTTGTCGATGGCGAGCCAAAGGTCATGGGGCTGCGGGAAATGCTCCTGCACTTCATCACCCATCGACTCGTCGTCATCGTCAAGCGGAGCGAGTTCGATCTCCGGAAAGCGCAGGATCGCGAGCACATTCTCGAAGGCCTCAAGATCGCCGTCGATAACATCGACGAGGTCATCAAGGTCATCCGAGGGTCCAAGGACACGGAAACCGCCTCCTCCGAGTTGCAGGAGAGCTTCGAGCTGTCCGAACGGCAGGCCAAGGCGATCCTGGACATGCGACTCGCGAGGCTTACCGGCCTCGAAATCGAGAAGCTCGAAGAGGAGCTGGCGGAGGTCCAGGCGGTCATCACCGAGCTTCAGAGGATCCTGGGTTCGGAGGAGGTCCGGATGGGCATCCTCAATGACGAGCTCGAAGAGGTCTCAGCGAAATACGGTGACGACCGCAGGAGCGAGATTGTCCATGCGATCGGGGCCTTCAACGTCGAAGATCTGATCGTCGAGGAAGACATGGTCGTGACCGTATCTCATCAGGGATACGTGAAGCGTCTTCCGGTCCACACCTATCGGGCCCAGCGCAGAGGTGGGCGGGGCCTCCGAGGGATGGACACCAAGGCCGAAGATTGGGTCGAGCATCTCTTCGTCGCGTCGACCCACGACTACGTGATGATCTTCACGCGTCGGGGCCAGTGCTACTGGAAGAAGGTTTGGGAGATCCCGGTCGGCAGTCGTATTTCACGTGGAAAGCCGATCGTGAACCTTCTGAACCTCGGTCCGGATGAGCGGATCGCGGCGGTCGTCCCGGTGCGTGAGTTCAGCGAGGACCGGTACCTCATTTTCGGCACTCGCCTGGGTGTGGTGAAGAAGACGGCACTGTCCGCGTATGGGAACGTGCGCACCGTGGGGCTCAACGCGATCAACATCATGGAAGGCGATGAGTTGATTGAGGTGCGCGTCACGTCGGACGGAGACGAGATCCTCATCGCGAGTCGAAAAGGCATGGCCATCCGCTTCAACGAAGCTGACGCGCGGCCGATGGGACGTGCGACGGGCGGTGTTCGCGGACTCAGGCTCAAGGAAGGAGATGAGGTCGTCGGGATGGTTGTCGCGCGCGAGGACTCGACTATTCTGGCCGTGTCCGAGCATGGACTCGGCAAGCGTACCGAGCTTTCCCAGTACCGCCACCAGAAGCGCGGCGGGTCCGGAGTCATCAATCTTAAGGTCTCCGAGAAGACCGGTGAGGTGGTAGCGGTACGTGCCGTGGACGAAGGTGAACAGCTGATGATGATCACGAAGAAGGGTGTTGTGAATCGCCAGCACGTTTCAGCGATCCGCGTAATCGGCCGAGCGACTCAAGGCGTGAAGCTGATGAATCTGGACGACGGTGACGTCGTTGTAGACGTGGCCCGCGTGGTCATCGACGACGGACACGATGAGGAGCTCGACGGCGAGGGCGGATCGATCGAAGCCGACGAGACAGTCGCCCCGGTGAATGACCAAGCTGATTCGGCCGCAGCACCCGACGATGGTGATCCTGAATCGGAGGCGAGTAACGAAGACACCGACGAGTCATGAGCGGCGTCGTTCAGGGCGAGGGGCTCGTTGGGCTGACCGAGATCAAGGCGGCTTCACGACGCCTTGCGGGTATCATCGTGCCGACTCCTCTGATCCCTGCCGACGTCATCTCGGAGCGCATCGGAGCTCAGGTTCGTCTCAAGTGCGAGAACCTGCAGCGTGCAGGGTCGTTCAAGATTCGTGGCGCTTTCAATTTCATCTCGCAGCTCTCCGATGATCAGGTAAGTGCTGGCATTATCACCTACTCGTCTGGAAACCATGCCCAGGCTGTGGCTCTGGCTGGAAAGCTCAGGGGACTTCGCGTGGTCGTCGTGATGCCGACCACCGCCCCGAAGGTGAAGCGTGATGGAGCGGAGCGACTCGGAGCAGAGGTGGTGTTTGAGGGGACGACTTCAGTCGAACGTCGAGCTCGGGCCGAGGAGATCGCTGAGCGCGAAGACCTGGTGGTCATTCCACCGTTCGATCACCGTCACATAATTGCCGGACAGGGCACGGTTGGCTTAGAGATCGCTCGCGACTGGGCGGACGTCGATATTGTCTTGGCGCCGATCGGAGGAGGGGGCCTCGCGAGTGGTGTCGCCGCTGCAGTGAAGCGGATGTTACCGTCGGCCAAGGTGATCGGTGTCGAGCCAGTAGGGGCGGCATCGATGCGCAATGCGCTCGACAACGGCTCTCCGACACTCCTCCACGAGATCGACACCATCGCCGATGGTCTGGCCCCTGTGATCGCCGGGGAGCTCACCTTCGAGCATGCTCGTGACCTCATTGATGATGTCGTCCTGGTCGACGATGAGGCGATTCGAGCCGCGACTGAAGTCCTCGTCGGACGTCACAAGCTCATAGTCGAATACAGCGGCGCAGCAACGACCGCTGCGCTCCTGTCCGGGAAGGTCGACGTGAAGGGCGGTCGCGTGGCGGCAGTGATTAGCGGTGGGAACCTAGACCCGTCCATCCTCGCCAGCCTGACCTGATCGGGCTTCGGTCTCCCTCTCACACGACCGGCCGCAAATGCGCCGCATCATTCTCTTCGATATCGACGGTACGCTGATCCGCGGCGGACCTGCCAAACACTCCTTCGTGGATGCCATGGTGGAGACATATGGCATGCCTGGGGACTTCGAACGCGTGAGTTTTGCGGGGAAGACCGACCCTCAGATCGCACGGGAACTCTTGGCCGGAGCCGGGATCGGCCACACACAGATCCTCGATGGACTCGACCTGTTGTTCGAGCGATACCTCGTCAATCTCGAAGCGCGCCTGCCCGCCGACCCGGTCACCGTGCTGCCTGGCGTTCCCGAGCTGCTCGATGCCCTGGACGATGTCGACGACGTTGGTGTTGGTCTGCTGACGGGAAACGTGGTCGGTGGGGCGCGGCTGAAGCTTAGCTCTGGTGGTCTATGGGAGCGGTTCACCTTCGGCAGCTATGGATCTGACCACGCCGAGCGGGACGAGCTTCCGGCAATCGCAATTCAGCGAGCCCGCGACTTGTGGGGAGAGCGAGTGGCTGCGGAGCATGCTGTGGTCGTTGGAGACACGCCGAAGGACGTTCAGTGTGGTCGGGCGGGGGGCACCCGCACTCTCGCGGTGGCGACTGGAGGCTTCACGATTGCAGAGCTTGCAACGCACGAACCGGATCACTTACTTGAAAATATGAGTGACACGGAGCGGGTGGTCGAACTACTGATTGCTTGATCGAATGAGGTGACGGAAATATTTTCCTCACCTAAACGAATGTTTGACAGCTGTATCACTGCCACTCTGGAGAGTGGCGTGACAAAACACTGAGGCTCGATTGCTACGAGACCTCTTAAGGGAGAACGAGACGTGTCCAGAGGCGAAGATCGACGACAGGCGCGGGAAACCGAGTCCGAAATGAAGAAGTTCTACTACCTCTTCGCAGCGGTGGCCGTGATCGGCATCGGCGCCGTGGCGTACAACGTAGGGAACGGCATGTTCGGTAGCGCAGTTTCTGCGCCGATCGAGCTCGACCTTGGGAACGACGAAGCGCTCGTAGAGCTCGCGCAGGGCGTCGAGAAGGGTGACGCGGATGCCCCTGTGACGATCGTCGAGTTCGGTGACTTTCAGTGCCCTGGATGCGGATCATTCGCGCTTTCCGTGAAGCCACAGCTTGACGGTACGATCGTCGCGTCTGGTCAAGCGAAGTTCGTTTTCTATGACTTTCCCATCGTCTCGATTCACCCCAACGCTTTCCTCGCTGCCCGTGCGGCGCGCTGCGCGGAGGACCAGGACAAGTATTGGGAGTATCACGAGACGCTCTTCAGGCATCAGGCTCGATGGGCGACGGCATCCATGCCGTCGAGTGCCTTCGAGGACTATGCGAGTGACGTAGGGCTGGACGGCGGCGATTTCTCCGCGTGCCTGAGTAGCGACAAATACGCGGACGTCGTTACCGCGAACATGGAGCTGGGTACGCGCATGGGTGTCAGCGGTACGCCAAGCATCTTCATCAACTTCAATGGTCAGACCCGTCGACTGAGCCGGTTCGATTTCGAGAGCATTCAACAGGAAATCGCGAACATGACTGGCACGGAAGGCACGAACTGATCAACTGGGTTCAGGCGTGACAGATCTCGCGAGCGAAACGTCGCCGACTGACCCGGTCGGGGGCGTTGTGGCTCCGCCCACGAATCGAATGGTCATCGCGATTCTGGCACTCATCGGCTTGTGCGTGGCGCTCTACCTCTGGGCGCACAACGCGGGACTCACCGGCCCCATAGTTTGCGGTGTGGGTGACTGCGCGACCGTTCAGTCGTCCGAGTATGCCACCATTGGGCCGATACCCGTTTCGTCCATCGGCGTGTTCGGGTACATCGTCGTTTTGGCTCTGAGCTTCGTCGGGCTACAACCGGCCCACCGTGATTCCGCTCTGATTGGTGGGTTGCTGTTGACTGGATCTGGAGGAGGGGTCGTCTTCTCTGGCTGGCTCACCTACCTCGAGGCGTTCGTCATCAACGCGTGGTGCCAGTACTGCGTGATCTCAGCGATTCTGATCACGCTTATCTTCCTAGCCTCGCTTCCTGAAATACCGCGACTGCGCGGAGGCACTTCGTGAGTGACTGCACCGTGAAGGTTCGACTTCTCTTTGTAGATGACGGTGAATACCACCATGAGACCGTCGAAATTCCAGCCGCATCGGCTGATCGATACGATCGGCTGATCGACTGCTTCCTCGAGGACACCGATGTCATGAAGAAGCTCTTCGTGGACGTCGGTCGACTGGTCTCCGCTCGCATCGAAGACTAGGGAGCAGAAAGTTCCTTAAGGACGCGCTCGAGCGTCCAATCAGCCACGATCGGCGGTGGCCATAGCCCCCGTCGGTGCCGTCCGATGATCTGCTCGGCCTCCCAACGCGCGCGATCCGCCGTCTCCTGGTCGATGTGCTTCTGGGCAACGCCTTCCAGAAATTCGTCTTCGTCGAGCAGTTCGCTCACATCGGTTGGCGACACCCAGACGTCCAGCCAGAGATCGGTCGTGTGCCAGATGGGCCCGTCGATCACGGGCGGGGTCAGAATGTTCGCGTACACTCCGGTAAATGATCCGTCGGCACGGTGGAATCGACCGATGTCGTGCCACATATCCGGGAAGGTGAACCACACAGCGCGGGAGCCTGTTTCAAGCACGATCTCCCCGTTCACCTGCACCGGTTGTTCCAGTTCCAGGGGTTCCGACACGGTGACAATGACGTCGTCCTGCTCGTGCACGACTTGCTGCACGTAGACACGAAGACGGTCAGGCGGACGGCGATAGTGAATCGCGATCAGGGGGTGTTCAGGCACGTTCGGTGGCGATTCGCTCAACGAACACGTCCATCACGCCGCCACATACCGCGGGGCTCCACGTCGTGAAATCTTCGGTGAGGTCGACGCGCACACGTTCAGACGCCCCAGAGTCGAGCACGCGATAGGCTGACTCGATGACCTCTGCCTCACCACATCCACCGCCGACCGTTCCCGTGAGGCCGTTCTCCGGATCGACCAGCATCCGGGCGCCTACCTTCCGCGGAGTAGATCCCCGTGTGCTCACGATGGTCGCAAGCACGCACGAGCGCCCTGCAGCGCTCGCTTCTGCCAGCGCCCCCGCGAGCGTGCGATCATCTTCGTGCGTCATGAATCGTCCTGTTCATCGTCATCCGTGCTCGTCGGCTCAGGCGCGTCAAAAAATCGCTCAGCGACTCGCTCGACTCCCTTTAGCGGGAGCCCCGTACCGCCACGATCGAGCATGATCAGCTCTGCCGCCACCGCGACTGCGATTTCTTCGGGTGTCTCTGCCCCGATGTCGAGACCGACCGGAGCGTGAATCCGATCGATCAGGTGGCGCTCGACGCCCTCGTCGATGAGTTGCACATAGGTAGCCCGCACTCGACGTCGACTGCCGATCATCCCAATGTATGCCGGCGCCGGATCGGTCCGGAGCGCCCGAATCAGGCACTCGTAGTCGTATTTGTGGCCTCTGGTCACGAGCAATAGGTGAGAGCGCTCATGGAGGACGACGTCGGCGAACGGGTCTGAGAAGTCGGCACGTACCAGACGATCCGCGTCAGGGAACCGCTCCCGCGTTGCGAAGTCCGGCCGGTCGTCGAGCACGATCACACGGTACCCGAGCAGTGCGCCGATGTGGGCCATCGGTTGAGCGATGTGGCCGGCCCCGACAACCAGTAGCTCCTTGATTGGTCGACGCACCTCCAGATACAGCTCGACGATGCCGAGCCCTTCGACCTCGACGGTGCGCAAGCCATCCTGGACACGCAGATCCGACCGAGCAGCGGACATGAGTGCGCTGGCATCTTCGTTCAGCGGTGGTGTGCCAAGGTCGCCAACCTCGATGTCGCCTTGCAGTCGTCGTCGCCCGAGTAGGTGAGCATGATCACACGCGACGACGGTAACGCCGACAGCGGTGCGCCCTTGCTCCGCAGCGGAGAGAAGAGACGCCGAGACTTCAGCTGCGGAGATCGCGCTCATGGGGCCTGATCATTTCCGT
Source organism: Longimicrobiales bacterium (assembly GCA_028823235.1). Classification (NCBI taxonomy): domain Bacteria; kingdom Pseudomonadati; phylum Gemmatimonadota; class Longimicrobiia; order Longimicrobiales; species Longimicrobiales bacterium. Next base: position 103,289 of record JAPKBW010000002.1, read on the forward strand.
TGGATCGGAGCAGTTCGTAGTCGGCGGGTGTGTCGACATCCGTGATCACAGTGGCATCAGGCCAGTCCACGATTCGCGCCCGGTCGAGGTATCGATGAACGACGATCCGTGCTCCGCCCTCTAGTGCCGGGTCGACGAGTTCGTCGAAGAGCCTGCGTCGGAAGAGCGCAGGATGCCCCCGCTTCGCGCCATGGACGGGCAGTGTAAGAGGCGCGTCGGACTCAACGGCCGCATCGATCAGTCGTGAGACCGTCTGGGCCTCGACGAGCGGATAGTCGAGTGGCAGGTAAGCAATCCCATCGGTTTCCGGCGAAGCGGCTCTAATGGCGAGCCTGAGGGAAGTGATCGGGCCCTCGCCTGGGTCCGGATTTCTTACGACCGTGGCTCCGGTTCGTTCCGCCTCCCTCATGACGAGGACGTCAGTCTCGTCGACGATCACATAAACGGGGTCACAGCCGCCGTCGCGAAGCGCCCGGACCGCGCGCTCCAGAAAGCTGGAGTCGCCGAGCATGAGTGCGGCCTTCGGAGATCCCATCCGGCGAGAGACCCCGGAAGCCGGCACTACACCCGCGAACCGAAGTGGATTCACGTGGCGCTCGCACCCGGGAACGCCTCGTAGAATGCTCTATCTTCGGCAGCGAGTCGGACCAGGACTGGGGCAGGCTCGAAGCGGGCTCCGAACTCCCGATGAAGTTCCTGCAGCTGATCGAGCACACCCCGCGGATGCAGCGTGTCGGCGAAACGCAGGAGGCCACCGCGGAAGGGAGGGAACCCTGTTCCCATGATCATGGCCAGATCGATGTCATAGGCGGCAGTAACAATTCCGTCCTCCAGAATTCGTGCGGCTTCGTTTACCATCGACAAGACGAGCCGTCGACGGATGGCGGCATCCGCACCGCTCGTCTGTTCGGGCTCTCGGGCCGTCATTCCGAGTTCTGCGAAGACGCCATTGTCGACGCCCTTCGCGACACCATTCTCATAGGTGTAGAGGCCGGAGCCACCCTTTTTCCCCAGACGTCCGGTGTTGCCGAGAGCGATCAACATCGGCGCGGGCTCAAAACGTTCGCCGAGGCCGGCGTAAAGAGATGCTCCGGCGTGACTCGATACGTCGATGCCAACCTCGTCGATGAGACGGAGCGGGCCCATCGGCATGCCGAACTCCAGGGCCACCCGGTCGATCGTCTCGATCGAACCTGTGTCAGCGAGCAGGTATCCGGCTTCGTTCAGGTACGGCCCCAGAATTCGATTCACCAGGAAGCCGGGTCCATCGCCAACCACGACAGGGACCTTGCCGAGGCGAACCGCGAGTCGATACACGAGGCGTACGGCCTCGTCCGAGGTCTTCGGACCGCGAATGACCTCGACGAGCGGCATCCTGTGCACCGGATTGAAGAAATGCATGCCACAGAAGCGCTCTGGGTGATCCAGCGCGTCGGCCATCTCGGTCACGGAAAGAGATGACGTATTGGTGGCGAGGACACACCGCTCCGAAATGTGCACCTCCATTTCTTGAAGCACCGCCTTCTTCACGGCCATCTTTTCTACGATGGCTTCGATCACCAAGCCTGCATTCGAGAGACCATGGTATTCGAGGCCCCCGGAAATGAGTTCTAGTTGTTGCGCTGCCTCTCGACGACTCAGTCGCCGCCGCTTCACGGACTTGTCGAAGAGCGACTTCGCGTGCCGAAGGCCACCTGTCACCGCGGCGTGATCGATGTCCTTCATGAACACACGGATGCCTCTCGATGCACCAAGCTGGGCGATGCCCCCACCCATGACTCCGGCCCCGAGGACACCGATCTCGTCGACCAACGGGGGCTCCAGACCAGGAGTCGCGCTCGTCGTTGGTGTCGAGGACGTGTCATCCCTGTGAGTTACACCGTCGCCCTTTCGGGCGGCTTCACGCATGTGAAACACGTGAACGAGGTTCTTACACACTGGAGCCACGAGGAGCTCAGCCGCGGCCTTTGCTTCGGCCAGGAGGCTGGCCTCAATCGGGCCACCCATGTGGTCTCGGAGGATATCGAGAATCCGCAGTGGGGCAGGGTAGTGGCCTCCGGTCGTCGCGAGGACCTTTTTGTGTGCCGTACGGAGCACGATTCGCCGCCCGAGAGCGGTTTCGTCGAGGAATCGGGTCAGAAGCGGTCGTTTGCCCGTCGCGCCACGATCCGGGTTCTGGACCACGCCGAGGGCGAAGGCCCTCGCTTTGTCCTCGAACAGTCCTGCCGGGAACACTTCTGATGCCAGGCCAATACGCTTCGCCTTGGAGGCGTCGATGCGCTTGCCAGTCAGCAACAAGTCGAGAGCGGCCTGGAGCCCGATCAGGCGGGGCAGGCGCGTTGTACCGCCCCACGCCGGGAGGATGCCCAGCTGGACCTCAGGCAGACCCATCTTCGTCTTCTTGGCATCCGACAGGACCCGGTACCCGCACGCGAGCGACAGTTCGACTCCTCCACCGACGCACACGCCATGAATCGCCGCAATTGTCGGAACCGTGAGGGCTGCGAGGTCATCGTAGATCGACTGCCCGATCCGAATGGCTCGCTCGGCCGCTTCGGGGTCTTCGACGCTACCGATGATCTCGATGTCGGCTCCGGCGATGCACGAGTCCGGTTTTCCGCTTCGCACGATCAACGCCACGAGTCGCCCTTCACGGGCCGCGCCACGCGCCTCGTCGATCAACTCTCCGAGCCGAAGCATCACTGACTCGGTCAGGACGTTCATCAAACGGTCGGGGTCGTCGAACGTGATCCAACCGACCTGGGAGGAGTCGATCTCGAAGGTTGGGGTCGCGCTGTGTGTCATCGCGGCTCGTGTGCGAGGGGCTGCATCGTCACCACAATAGGCAACCGAGGCGCAAAAGGAAGCCGCCCGGGCGCACTGAAGGCGCCCGGGCGGCTGAAGCCCCTGTTTCCGGCTTGGTCTAAAGCTTAACGCGCTCGTCAGCGTTCGACCGATTCAGCTTGACCGTGAGCGGTTCGCCGCCTTCGACCACGATCGGCAGGTTCCAGTACAGCTCGGTGTAAGCAGTCTCGTAACGCGCGTACACCCAGTAGGCACCGGGCTTCACGTTCAGGCCGCCGCGGGCCACACCGCTCGCATCGGTCGTGTCTACGACCCAGTCGAGCCCCGTGACCGATTGCTTAGTAGCGAAGACGGTGCCGATGTCGGCGAAGGCCTCGTCGCCCCACTGCTCCTGAATGATTCGCACAGAGTCGGAAGCTCGAATCGTTCCCTGCTGAAGCGAGTCGAAATCGTCGAAGGTCTGCTCGACCTCAGTCTCGGCTGCGCCGTACTCACTGTCCCAGTCCTGCCACTCGCGGAACAGAGCCACGTATGCGGCCTCACCGCGTGAGTAGCCTTCCATAGCTTTGTTCAACTGTTGCAGCGTGTCCCGAATCGTCGCCCAGCGGCGGTTGGCCTCATCCCACTCGGCCTGTGCTGTCTGGACTTGGCTGCGGCGCTCAAGGAGTTCCTGAGGAATCTCTGGCTCGGGCGTTCCGTACAGGGTAGCCATCTCTCCGAAGACCACATCTCGATCGAACGGGATCAGTTGCACTTCGATGTCGGGCAGGGCGCGTGCCGATGTGCCTTCTCCGTCAAGATTCGGGAGATCGAGCTCCATCGTGACCACGACCTCTGCTGGTCCGCACGCAGCGGTTGCCAGTAGCAGGCTCAGGGCGAGCGGTAGATTCCTTCTCATAAACAAACTCCAACAGTTGTCAAACTTTGAACACGAAGCGCTCCAAGGTAGTAGGGCTGAAAATGGTGATCAACCTCAGACGGTACCTACTCATGGGGTACGCTATGGCGAGCCGTCAGTTGCGGATGTAATCCGGAAGGATAAACAGTGACGGATCCTGTGCCACGCCGTTCATCTTCACCTCGTAGTGGAGGTTTGGGGCTGTTGCCGTACCGGTGCTACCAACTTGAGCGATCACATCGCCTCGGGTCACCTCGTCTCCGACCGCCACGATCAACTTCGAGGCGTGCCCGTAGAGCGTGGTAAAGCCAAAGCCATGGTCTACTTCTACCGTGAGTCCGTACCCGACGACCCAGCCTGACTGAATGACGCGACCCTTTGCTGAGGCGAAGATCGGAGTGCCGGTCGGTGCGGATACGTCGATTCCCTGATGAGGGAGCGGACGATTGTGTACGGGGTGTATGCGCGCCTTCGAGAAGCCGCTGCTCAGCCATCCGCGTGTCGGGAGAATCGAGGGTGTCGATTCCAGCTGGTCACGATGAGCCAGGAGGGAATCCATTGCCTCCACCAGACTTTCTGAAAGGAGCTGCGCTCGACGCTCGAGGGCGCTCAGGTCGTACGAGGTTGCGAAGATGGACTTCGTGGTGACCGAGTCCACTGTCCATAGAGGCGATGTCTCTGGGAGACCGAGTCCCGGCCCTCCTACGCCAGCTTCCAGAACATCAGGGTCGATGATTTTGAGGCCCGCGAGAATGCGAAACTGTGCGTCATTCGACGCCACTCGATCCAGTGTCGATCCCAGTGTTTGGATGCGCTCCTGGAACTCGGCCAATTCGGTTTCCAGGGCATCATTGCGTGTCTCGAGGTTCTGTGACTTCACGCGTGTGACAGAACTCGTACCCAAAATCAACGTGCTCGCGACAACCGCGATAGCGGCCATCCCTAACGCCCACACACCCGCTCTTAGGGTGCGTGTCGACAACGAATATTGTTGGACCGGGTCATCCTGTCCTCGCATAACGAGGAAGGTCCACCTGTCTCCGGCCATGATTCCGCCTTTTATCCACGAACGTTTGAACTACAGACGACTGCACGCTCAGGGGGAGGTGCGAAGCCGACCCATCAAAAATGCTCAATGGACCTGCCAGATGCTTAGCAGTTAAAGCTAGGGGGCCTTCGAAAAGGAAGTCAAGCAGCCCCGGGGCGGGCTACGTGCAAAAAGGTGCAAGCCCTCGGTGCGCCCGCCGAGGCACTCACGCTTACTCCTATGCCAGCCAAGACGGCTCCACTTTTGGGAAGAGTGGATCGCCCTTGCGGACGTTCAGCCCGGCAACCTTCAGTTCGGCGGCCTCATCAAGTCGCGGCACGCCTTTGAGGCCAAGTCGACTCGCGAGCTCTTCCATGGCCGTTGGTGTTACCGGCTGGAACAGGGCGGCAAGCACCACGAGGGCACGAGCCAGCGTAGCAAGCGTCTCGTCGAGGTCCTCGGCCTGGGCGTCATCTTTCGCCTGGCGCCATGGCTGTCGATCTTCGACGTACCCATTCGCAGCACGCCCGAGGTCCATGGCGGCGCCGAGTGCGTCGTGGATCTTGTACCGGTCCCGGGCTTCGCGCGATGCCTTCATGGCCGCCGCGATCTCGGCGGCCATGCCGCTGCCCGAGTGCTCGGGCACTGTTCCGTCCCGGTACTTGGCGATCATCGCGATCGCGCGACTCGCCAGATTCCCCAGGACGTTGGCGATCTCCTCGTAGCGGATCAGGAATCGCTCGGGTGTATACGAGGCATCTCCACCGGTCGGCATCTCACGCATCAGATACCATCGTACAGCATCGGAGCCGAACTCGTCCCGGAGGGAAAGTGGGTCGACGACGTTGCCGAGTGACTTCGACATTTTTGTCTCACCAACCACCCACCATCCGTGCGACAGGATGCGGGAGGGGACAGGCAGTCCGACTCCCATGAGGAGGGTAGGCCAGTACACTGAATGCGTCGTGAGAATGTCTTTTCCTATGACATGCATATCTGTCGGCCACCGTGACCCCGTGACATCTTCGAAGCCTTGTTTTCCCGGGGCAGCGGCTGGGTCGATGGCGCCTGACGCAGTCAGATAGTTGATGAGCGCGTCGACCCAGACGTATGCAACGTGCTCAGAGTCGAACGGCAGCTCGATACCCCAGGACACGCGGGATTTTGGCCGAGAAATCGAGAGGTCCCCCAGTGGCTGGCGGAGAAACCCGAGAATCTCGTTTCGGCGAACGTCAGGGACGATCCACTCGGGGTTGTCCTCGATCTGCTTGACGAGTGCGTCCTGCCAGCTCCCCATCCGGAAGAAGTAATTCTTCTCCTCCACGTGGATCACGGGCTTCCCGCAGATCTGACAGGTGCGGTCCTCGCCGATGTCCTTCTCGGTCCAATACCGCTCATCGGAGACGCAGTACCAACCCGAATAAAGTCCCTCGTAAATCTGGTCGCGTTCCCACAGTCGGATCAAGAAGGCGCGGACGACCTCCTTGTGCTCCTCTTCCGTTGTACGGATGAACCTGTCGTGAGAAATCCCGAGCCGCCCCCACGCCGCTTCGAATCGGTCAGCCATCGTGTCGCACAGCTCGAGCGGGCTGACGCCCCGCTTCTCAGCCTCGTCTTGGATCTTCTGGCCGTGCTCGTCTGTGCCTGTCAGGAAGAACACATCGTGGCCGTCCTGCCTGGCGAAGCGAGCGAGGACGTCCGTGAGGATCGTTGTGTACGCGTGACCAAGGTGAGGTTCGCCCGAGGCGTAGTAGATCGGGGTCGTGTAGAACCGGCGTGTCGAGCTCAATGAATATCTCCGGCGGGCGCAGATTCCGTGTCAGGTTTCTCTTCTGGGCTGTGGCTGGCGCGCGGGCCGACTTCTTCCTTGAGGTCGTCGAGCGAAACGGTGCGTCGTGATCCGTCCTTCGCGCGGAGGGTCACCTGATCGTGCCAGATGTCCACACCAATCACCCTCTCTTCACCGGAGTCGGTCTGGACGGTCCGTCCCTCCCGCGGGAAGCGACGACGTGCTTCGACGTAGGTTCGATGCTCGTACATCAGACAGCACATGAGGCGCCCGCAGCATCCACTGATCTGGGCTGGGTTCAGTGAGAGGCCCTGGTCTTTGGCCAACTGAAGCGAGACCGGTTTCAGTTCCGGGAGCCAGGTCGAGCAGCATAGCTCTCTGCCGCAGCGGCCGACGCCGCCGAGGAGCGCCGCCTCGTCTCGTACACCGATCTGCTTGAGCTCGATACGCGCACGGAAGGTTCTGGCCAGGTCCCGAACGAGCTGGCGGAAGTCGACCCGTTTATCCGCGGTAAAGTAGATGATCACTTTTTTACGATCGAACTGCCACTCGGCCTCCGTCACCTTCATGTTGAGGCCGTGTTCTGCGACCAATTTCCGAGTCTCTGTGCGGACGCGCTCCTCGTCTCCGCGAAGGACCTCCCAACGAGCAATCTCATCTTTGTGGGCGTGTCGTACGATAGAGTGCTCCGGCGTCGGGGTGGTACAGCCACCCGAAGAGGAGCATTTCCGTTCCGCGATTGCGCCAACCGCGGAGACCTCGCCCAGGTCCTCACCGCGATCTGCCTGTACGATGACGTGCTGTCCTGGCCGCAGGTCGAGCTCGACGTAGGAGAAGTATCCCTTACGAGTGCCCTTGAAGCGGATCTCCGCAAAGCCGGCCATGAGGGGGTCAGTCCAGCCGGTAAGAACCGATGGCTTCGTACTTCTCCCATCGCTGTTCTAGAAGATTTTTGGTCGAGAGCTTCCCAAGTGCGGTCAGCGTGCGGTTCAGCGCCTCCGCGAGATTCGAGGCTGCCCCATCCCAGTCCGTGTGCGCGCCGCCGTCGGGCTCGGGCACGATCTCGTCGCAAACGCCGGCGGCCTTGAGGTCGGTCGCCGTCAGCCGCAGGGCGATCGCCGCCTTCTCTTTGTGTTCAGCGGAACGCCACAGGATCGCAGCACAGCCTTCCGGCGAGATGACCGAATAGATCGAGTGCTCGAGCATGAGGATCCTGTCCGTCACCCCGATTCCGAGCGCTCCTCCGGACATCCCTTCGCCAAGAACCGCCGACACGATCGGCACGCGCAGGCGGGACATTTCACGGAGATTGAAGGCGATCGCCTCACCGATGCCCCGTTCCTCCGAGCCTAGTCCCGGATAGGCGCCGGGCGTATCGATGAATGAGATCACCGGACGGCCAAATTTCTCCGCCTGCTGCATGAGACGGAGTGCCTTTCGATAGCCTTCAGGGTGTGGCATCCCGAAATTGCGACGGAGGTTCTGCTTCATGTCGCGGCCCTTTTGCTGACCCACGATCATGACAGACTTGCCGTTCAGGCGTGCCCAGCCTCCGACGATGGCCTCGTCGTCACGGAAATTCCGGTCACCATGCAGCTCGACCCAATCGGTGAATGCCCGCTCGATGTAGTCGAGGGCGTAAGGCCGCTGCGGATGGCGCGCGACCTGTACCTGCTCCATCGGCTTGAGGTTTGCATACGTCTTCTGCTTTAGACCCTCGAGCTTGCTTCGAAGGACCGTCACTTCGTCGGAGACGTCGATCCCCCGTCGGTCGGCGAGGTCCAGGAGTTTGTCGATCTGTTCCTTGATCTCGACGATGTCACGCTCAAAATCTAGATGCACGGCAATAGCCAGTATGACTTCAGGTTTGCTTCAAGCTCGTGTTGTACGAGGGCCGATAAGCTCGCCCGATCGCGGTCGGGTCCGCAAGCTGACGACGACGGACTCAGTTTGCGCCCTTCAGCACCCACCCGTCCGGGTCGAGCGTGAAGGATGTGGTCGGCTCGCCCGTCATGCCGATCCGCACTTTGGTTTCGCGCTCGAATACCTTGATGGCCTGACGCCGAGCATTTGAGCCGGTGCCGACTTCGACGTCCATCTGAACGCGAAATGTCGGCCAATGGTCCGGCTGCACCTGCCGGATCGTGAGCTCGAGGCTTCCGCCAGGTCCGGGCGAGTTCGGAATCCACTCAGAGTCGACCTCGAAGGTCGGGAAGCCGGGTTCGTAGATCCATTGCTGGAAGAACCACTCGAGGTCCTGGCCAGACACATCCTCCATCACCGCTCGAAAGTCTTCAGTGAGGACCGCCGTATGCAGGTGTCGCTCGTAGTAGGTGCGGATGCCACGGAAGAACGTCTCGTCCCCAATGATGCCGCGAAGCATGTGGAGGACCCAGCCACCTTTCGGATAGTTGTTGTCATTGAGGAGTGCGAAGAGATCGGTCTCTTCCGGGTCGTATATCGGCCGACTCGTGTCCTCAGAGCTGATGACCCGCTGACGGCTCTGCTCCATCCGTCCCTGAAAGTCCGCGATGCCGTCGGCCGCCTCGAAAAACTGCGCACCGAAGTAGGTCGCGAAGCCCTCGGACAACCACAGGTGGTGCCAGCTGGCCTCAGTAATCGCGTCTCCGAACCATTGGTGAGCGATCTCGTGTGAGACCGTGCCTTCTATGTTGCTGCCGTCCGCGATTCCACGTTCGGAATAGAAGATCGCGGAGGCGTTTTCCATGCCGCCGAAGCGCGTCGCCGACTGGACGTTCGCAAGCTTCTCGAAGGGAAACGGACCGATGGTCTCGGAAAAATAGTCCACCATTTCGGCAGCGCGTCGGAAGGACGGCTCGGCGTTCGCCACATCCTGCGGGTAAACCCAGGTCGTAACCTCTACGCATCCATCGTCTCGACGAGAGGCTGGCGCCCGCCCGCATGCCGCGAGTCCGACCGTAGTGATGGTTAGGTCGCCCGCTCCGATGACCATGTTGTACGAAGAGATTGGCACACCGACTTCCCAGATCCAGCTACGACGAGGCCCCACCGGACCGATCGCATCGGATGGCGTAGCGGTGGGCTCGGAGGCGAGATGGCCGTTCGCGATGACCTTCCAGTCAGCAGGGGCGTGGACTGTATAGCGCACCGTGGCCTTGTCGGCGGGGTGGTCGACGCTGGGCAGCCAGAAGCGTGTCCGGTTGGGCCAGTTGTCCACGAAGGCTACGGGATCTCCGTGGACGTTCTCTCGAATGATCAACCCATCGTCGGGTGTGCCCTCATAATGCACGCGCACGGTGATGGTCTCGCCTCTTCTCGTCCCTGCCAGTGGGACCCGGAGAATGCCCTCTTCGTGTGTGTAGTCGACGTCCGAGCCGTCGATCGACACGCTGTTCACACCTATGCCGGAGAAGTCGAGCGGAAGTGTGGGCGATGGTGCCGTGGTTGCGACGCGGATTTCCGTGATCCCTTCAAACCAGAGGATTCCGTAGCCCAGACCGACCTCGACTTCGTAGTGGAGCACGTCGACACCCGGCGCGTACTCGCCCGGTGGGGGTGCGACGCCCGCGGGGATCGGTTCAGGTTCTTGAGCTGCCGCGCTCTGCGCCATGACTCCCACGAGCAACAACAGGCGTGCAATCCGGCGCCTGATCATGTGTCCGTCTCAAGTTGTTGAAAGGCCTCGACCTCGGTGAAGTCCTTATGGTGGACGCGGACGGTTTGTGGAGTGTCTGGGCTCAAGTCAGCGGGCGGGGTTTGGGGTGAGTCGTATCGCAATTTACGGCCGGTTCGAAGACGGGACAGGGGAACTGTCAGGCCGGTCTGACGGTTGGCTCAGGAACAAAGAACCAGACGATCAGCCCCATCGCTAGGATGGATCCAGCAGCCACGACCGTGTTCGACCCGTACCCGACGGTTGCGAAGAGGGGACCTGCGATGGCGCCTCCGAGTGCGAAGCCGAGTTGTCCGAGAGCCACGGTCAGGCTCATGAGTGAGCCACGGCGCTCATCGGACACGAGTGCTGTGAGCAAAGCCGAAAACGGACTGATTCGCATTGCCACGAGCACCATTGCCAAGAAAAAGAAGACGTAGGCGCTGAGGGGCCCGGTAACCAGAAAAACGGTCGACAACAGCAACGCAGACAGTCCGACGCATGCGAAGAGAATAATTTTCTTGCGGCCGATACGGTCGGAGAGCCTTCCTGCCCGCGGTCCTGTGAGGACGTTCGCGACGCCCCCGAACAGAAACATCACCGCGATCTGGTTGCCTGAGATACCGACGTCCCGTTCGAGCCACGTGGGTAGATAGATCACGAAGAGTGAGACACCTAAGAACATCATGAAGAAGGCCGCGGCGGCCCATGCGATCTCGGGTCGCTTGAGCATGGCTAGATAGTCGCCGGCAGCCTTTCTCACCGAGAGTTTCCCTTTAGTCCGTAAGACGTCAGGCTGGGGAATCTGGAAAATCACGAGAAATACGGTCAGGGCCATCGTCACGGCGAACATGTAGAATGGGGATCGAAAACCCCATCGAGCAGCCATGAAGATCCCCAGTGGAATACCGAAGATCTGGCCGAAGGCCGACCCGCTCATGACCCACCCGGTCGCCCAGCCCCTGCGCTCGTAGGGGAAGTAGTCTCCGATGTAGGAGACCGCGGCTCCGCTCAGGATCCCGCCCGCCGATCCTGCGAATATCCGCACTGCGACGAATGTGAAGTAGCCGGTCACGAAGCCGTGCAGGCAAAGAGCGAGGGTCATCGTGCCGCACCCCAAAATGAGGATGCGTTTCCGACCTATCTTGTCCGATACCGGGCCGGCAAGAATCGCAATGATCCCGACCATGATCGAATACACGGATACGAGTGTGCCGAGTACCGCATCCGCGATGCTCAACTCGTCGCCGATCATGGGAAGGATCGGGGAGAGGATCATCGTCTGACTGGCAGAGGAAAAGACCAAGAGCCAGAGCGTGAAGACGACGAGGTAGGGCTCGAATCGGGAGGGCATGACCGCGACCCGCCCGGGCCCACTTTCGCTCAATCCGTGTTCCGGTCCATGTAGCCCGGATACCGCTGCACCGTCGGCATTATGACCAGATTGAAGATGTCGACGTGCTCGGGGGCGTTTGCCACATACACCACCGCATCGGCGACGTCGTCGGCCTTCAGTGGCACGGTTGCGGAGTAGACACCCTCGGCACGATCCGTATCACCGTCGAATCTCACTTCGCTGAATTCCGTCTCCGCGAGGCCGGGGTCCACGCTGGAGACCCGGATTTTCGTGCCCAGCAGGTCGATGTTCATGGCCTCGCTCAGGGCTCGGACTGCGAACTTCGTTGCGTTGTAGACCGCACCCATCGGGTAAACCCAGTGACCGGCGATCGAACCAATGTTGATCACATGCCCGGAGTCGCGCTCGACCATGTGAGGGAGAATCGCACGGGTCACATAGAGAAGACCCTTGATGTTCGTGTCGATCATCTCATCCCAGTGGTCGAGCGACCCATCCTGGAGCTTGTCGAGACCCTTCGCCTTGCCGGCGTTGTTGATCAGCACGTCGGGTAGGAGTTCTTCCGCGACCAGTCCAAAGACGTACTCATTCACTGCGTCGCGATTCGTGACGTCGAGGGCGTGCGCGTGGGCCTTGATGCCATGCTCTTCGGTTAGATGCGTGGCGAGTGCCTGGACCTTCTCGAGGCGCCGGGCGGATAGAAGTAGATGTGCGCCTTGGGCTGCGAAGTAGTGAGCGCAAGCGGCACCAATTCCGGCGGAGGCGCCGGTGATCAGCACACGCTTGCCTGTGAGTCTGTTCATTGAAGCGCAGTTGAGTGAGACGCTGGAGCGGGTCGGCAGCCGCAGGAATGCGCTGAGATTGGGGGAGGTCGGGGTGTCAGGCAACGGGGTCAGCTCGATGTCTCGAACCCAGGCGCGGGTGTTCGCGCCTGCTGCGTCATTCAGGCCCCGCTCTAGGTCATGACGATCCCTTACGTTGCGGTCGGGGGCGCACTACCGTGCCTTACGATTTTCCTCTTGAGGTGCGCGATGAACAAGAAGCAGGTCGGCGCTTGGGCGATGTTCGATTTTGCTAACTCTGTCTATCCCGCGGTCATCACGACCGCTGTGTTCTCGGCCTACTACTCGGGGTTCGTTGTCGGAGGCGATGACGGTCGGGGTACACAGCTGTGGGGTTGGGCAGTCTCGGCTTCCGCGTTGATCGTCGCATTGACCGCGCCATTGCTGGGTGCGGTGGCCGATCGTGGCGGGGCCAGAAAGAAATTCATGCTCTTCTACACCGGTCTCTGTCTGTTCGGCGTGACCATGTTCACGACGCTCGATGCCGGGATGGCCCTCCAGGGCTTTGTCCTGTTTGTCATTGCCAACGTCGGCTTCGAAAGTGCGATCGTGTTTTACAATTCCTTCCTGCCGGACATCGCACCGCGCGAGATGCAGGGACGGGTTTCCGGCCTGGGCTTCGGAGTCGGCTACGCGGGTTCCGCACTGGGTCTTCTTCTGGCTGCCCCGCTTGTCGACACCATCGAGCTGGTGTGGATCATGGTGGCGCTCTTCTTCTTGGTCTTCTCGATTCCGGCCTTCCTGTACCTGCCGAAGGACGAGCCTAGTGAGATGTCCGTACCCCAGGCCATGGGATGGGGGCTGACGAACTTCAGGTCCATCGTCGCCGAGGTCTGGGCACTCAAGGATCTCCGCAACTTCCTGATCGCGTTCTTCTTTTACATCGATGGTGTGCTGACCATCATCGTCATGGCCGGTCCCGTTGCCGAGGAGACGTTCGCCTTCACGCCGAGCGAGAGCATCATGCTCTTTCTCATTGTTCAGCTTTCGGCACTCGCCGGGGCGTTTGCATTGGCGAAGCCGACTGATGTGTGGGGTCCAAAGACGGTGCTGAACGGAGTGCTCCTGCTCTGGATCATGGCCGGAGTGTCAGCCTTTTTCGTGCAAGACAAGAGTGTGTTCTTTGGCTTGGCGGTCGTGGCCGGATTCGGACTTGGCTCCGTACAGTCTGCGAGCCGCAGTTATGTGTCCCTCTTGATTCCCGATGGACGCGAATCGGAGTTGTTCGGTTTTTACGCACTGTGCGGAAAATCGTCGTCGACGGTGGGCCCCATTCTCTTTGGTACCGCGACCGTAATGGCGGGTGGAAACCAGCGGCCCTCGTTTCTGGTTATCACGGTGATGTTCGTTATCGGACTCTTCCTGCTGCGGAAGGTCCCAAACCCCCGGGTGCTCGCCAGTTGACGGATTTCTCCGCATGACCCCGCGGCTCTCCGCACGCTAAGCGGTAGTCGCGATCGCCGTTCTGGCACTCGGTGCCGGCGGACTCACACGCTTGGCTTCCGTACGAATGTCCGGGACGTTCGACGGGAATTCACTCGACTCGTGTTCTACAGTGGGTCATGGCGTTCGGCGCGTTCCTCATGCGCTCCGACCCGAACACGGGGGTTCGCTATGCCCTGCCAGCCCTGCCACTACTCGCGGTGTTCGTGTCGGGCGTGTCGTGGTTCCAGTTCTGGTGGTGGCGCAGGCCATCTCCGTGCTCACTGTCTATCCGTACTTCTTGGCCTATTCGGGCGTTCTCGCCGCCGGACGTGAAGGGCATCGGCGTCTCTCCGATTCGAACGTGGAGTGGGGGCAGGGGAGGACCTTCATGCAAGACGAAGGCATCGGGCGCGTGAATCTCGCGTACTTCGAAAGCGCTCGAACGGGGGCTTATGGCATTGAGTATGTCGCGCTGCCGATTTCCTTCCGTCTGTCTGTGCCGAGAATCTGTTGCGCGGCCGAGTATCCATGGCTCACTGTGATTTCTGCGATGACCCTGCAGGGGGCAGGGGTGGAATCCGTTCGCGCTGTACCGGGAGAGAGAGCCTTACGCTTTGATCGGGCATTCTCTCATCGTGTCCGACGAGAAAGACTGAAGATGAGCAGCTCCCGCAGTCAGCTCAACGGCTGCTTGAACCGCTCCTGACATGCACCGCTGTGACTCACGGAGCATGAGGAGCGGAGTCCTGCCCGAACTGGGCCCTGTGTAACTCCGAGAAGGTTCCTCCAGCCGCGACCAGGTCGTCCCAGCCGCCTTGTTCGACCATGCGGCCGTTGTTCATGACCAGGATCTGGTCGGCGTCACGAATAGTCGAAAGTCGATGCGCGATGATGATCAGCGTCCGACCATGCGCACGCTGCTGGATCGCCCGAGCGACGCGCTGTTCGATGACGCTGTCCAGGGCCGAGGTGGCCTCGTCCAGAATCAGGATGTCGGGATCTCGCAGAAGGGCGCGAGCGAGTGCAGCACGCTGGCGCTGCCCGCCTGAAAGCTGAACGCCACGGTCACCGACCTCCGTATCGAGCCCGTCTCGTAGCCCTTCGGCAAAGGTGCCCAACTCCACGTCATGGAGCGCCGCGAGGACTTCCTCTTCATCGATCGGACGGTCGAGGCCGAACGTCAGGTTCTCGCGCAGGGTCCGATTTAGCAGCCAGACCTCCTGACTTACGATGGCCATCCGGGCGTGGAGTGATTCCAGCGAGAAGTCGCGGATGTCGTGTCCATCGAGTGAGATGGATCCGGGTGCGCAATCGTAGAAGCGTGCGATCAGGTCGACGAAAGTCGTTTTACCGGCTCCTGTGGGGCCTACGATCGCGGTGACTTTCCCGGCGCGCAGTGTCGTGTTGATGTCGCGCAGGGTTTCGACACCGTCTTGATACTGGAAGTCGAGATGCTTGACCGCGATTCCGTCCTTCAGGGCCTCGAAACGTCTGTTGCCCGCCGGCACCAGGTACTTTCCTTCGTCCGAAAAAAGGTCTGCGACCGCATCGAGTCTGGGAATTTCCTGTGAAACCTTCAGACTGAACTCGCTGAAATATTTGTAGTCACGCAGGGCCTGCTGGAGGATCAACAAGAACGCACCGAATGCCGCCAGGTCGCCGGGGCGGAAGGCGGCTGGCGAGACGAAGATCACGACGCTCTGGACGAGCAGCATGGTCAGCAGGATCAGGACTTCCTCGACGGGATACCGCAGACTGATGACACGTCCCCGTCGAACCGCCAGCACTTCTGCTTCGCGGAGCACGTCTGCGTACGCTCCGGCGGCCTGCTGTTCCTGTGAGTACGCCTTCACCAGTGGAATCGATCCGAGTACGTCGAGGATCCGCGTCCTCATGCGCCGGTCCACTTCAACGCCTTGTTGTGATATGCGCTGGACCTCGCGGTTGACTGCATTCATCAGCCAGTTCACCAAGGGCAGCGACAGGATGAACGCGATCGACAGCGGGAGCGAAATTCCGAACATGACTGCGGCCTTAACGAGAAGGCCGACGCCGTTGCGCAGTAGCTCCTCGATTGCGACAAGCAGCCCCATGATCGAGCTCGACCACCCGATCTCGGCGTCCACGCGTCCGACAGCATTTCGGTCGAAGTACTGTCGCCCGAACTGAAGGACGCGCCCGAATGTTTCCTCCCCGACCTGGACCCGGTAGCGCTCGTTGCGTCCGACGACGAAGAGTTTGCTGGCGTATTCGACGACGAGCTTGGCAATACGCCCGACGATCAGGAGCGATACGACCATGACGATGAGAAACGAGTCTCGAGCTCCGCGGTCGACAACGGAGTCTGGTACGAGCTGCAGGATCCAGCCGAACGCTCTTGAGTCAGCCAGAAAGTCGAACGAGTTCTGAGAGATCGCTTCGGTAAGCGGGATCAACAGGGAGAACGACGCGCCCTCCAGTACGCCGGCGATCAGAATGAGCCCGATCGGTAATGCGAGATGCCACCAACGGCCATCCACCACATGCCAGTAGTGGCGGATAATGCCTCTGGCTGGGGCTACGGCATGGTCCGGGGCGTGACTCATGTAGGCGGCTATGGCCTCGGGAGTTGTTTTGTCACGAGGCCGGCTGCATCCAGGGCCAGTAGAGTCCGAAGCAGGACATTGCTTCCGTTCACGATGTCCTCCAGTTCGGTGTGCTCCTCAGGAGCGTGACTGACTCCGTTCACGGAGGGTACGAAGATCATTCCGACCGGACAGAGCAAGGCCATGCTCTGCGCATCGTGTCCGGCACCCGAGGGCATCCGCGCCGGGCTAAGGCCCAGATCGTTCGCGGCTCGTTCGACCATGTCTCGAATGCGCAGGTCGGTCGGGGCGGCTCCACTCGTGTAGAAGCGCTCGAAAGAAAAGGTGACGCCGGTCTGTCGGGCGATCTCTGCAGATCGTTCCTCGATCGCAGCGTATATGTCCGCGACTCCCTCCATCGTGAGATCTCGGATCTCCAACGTCATGCGGACGTGCCCCGGAATGACGTTCGGTGCGCCTGGCTCGGCTTCGAGCCGACCGACGGTGGCCACTTGGCGACCCGGCGTGTCGTGCGCGATGCGGTACGCCGATGTGATGAAGCGGGCCGCGCCGACCATTGCATCGGCACGTCGGTCCATCGGTGTGGTTCCCGCGTGGTTGGTCATTCCATGCACCGTGACGTTCCAGCGCATGATCCCGACGATGCCCTCGACCACGCCGATATCGATGCCGTCCTGATCCATGACCGCACCCTGCTCGACATGCAGCTCAAGGAACGCCGTCAGCGAGCCCTCGTCGCGGCGGACGTCGGCCAGTCGCGCGGCGTTCCCCCCCAGCCGGTCGAGGCCTTCCCCAATGGTGAAGCCCGAGGCAGTCTCGATATCGAGTTCGAATCTCTCGACCTGACCCGCGAGGGCGCGGCTCCCGGTTTTGCCCCCTTCTTCGTTGGTGAAGAAGGCTATCTCCATGGGATGTCGCGTCTGGCGTCCGGCGTCGGCCAGCGTGGCGGCGACCTCAACCGCGCCCATGGATCCAACCTGGCCATCGAAGTTGCCACCTCCTGGCACGGAGTCGATGTGAGAGCCGAACATGATGGGAGCAAGCCCGAGCTCCGTGCCTGGCTTCTGAGCGATCAGGTTCCCTGCGAAGTCGGTGTGCGTCTCGAAGCCTGCCGCTTGTAGGAGGCCTGCGACCCAGTCGCGGGCCTCGATGTTGGCGTCACTGAATGCGACCCGGTCGATTCCCCCGGCGGCGTTCGCTCCGAAGGTGGCGAGTTCGCGCATACGTTCGCCGAGTCGTGTCGCATCTACTACGAAGGCCTGACCACGACCTGGACCGGAACGATGGTCGCCAAGGACAGGCGTTGCACCAGTCCATGCTCCCGCCATGGCGAGCCCACTCACGCGCGCGAAATCTCTTCTCTTCATGAGGTCAGTTCCTGGTCGAGCGTCGATAGTCGAGTGGTGGCTCCCGGTCGCCCACGAACGGAATGTAAGAGCCGGTCCCTCGGCGTTCCTCGAATTCGGCCCTCGCCTGAGCGACGAGATCCGGTCGGGTTATCAAATCCACAGCGGTTCTTGCCACGGTTTGTGCCGCTAGGAGCATGCCCTTCGTCCCGATCGTCGTTCCCGAGACTGCTGCGGCCTGCCAAGTGTGAAAAACCACTCCTGGCACATGGGTAGCGGTCGACAGTCCGGTCGTGGGTACGTCCCAACTCACGTCGCCGCCGGCCGACGACAGCGGCAGAACCCCCCCTGGAAGCGTCTGGTACATCAACTCGGCGAAGCGAAGCTCTTCTGCATAGTATTCGACGCCTCCGACCTCCTCGAGATTTTCGAACATCGCCCGGGCGAGGGTGGTGTTTGGAAGGAGGTTGTAGACGCCGTTGACGATTTCATGTTCGACCGTCGTACCTGTTCCTTGTGCGGCTCCCTCGGACACATCGATCATGCGCTCGAAGAGCTCTCGTACGACGCCCGCGTCGGGGTGACGGACGTAGTAGTACACCTCGGCCTTCGCCGGGACGACGTTCGGAGCGAGCCCGCCATCCGAGATGACGTAGTGAATTCGAGTCTCCTGCGGCACATGCTCATGGACGGTCTTCCTAGAGTGCTGCGTGAAAGTGCGTTATGGAACTCGGAGCGGCGAGCGGTCCGGGTGGCTCTACGAATTTCAGAATAGACTGATCCGGTCACGAGCGCCTCCCACAGCACCTCGTGCTGGCGCCTCGTTCCCGGGTCACCCAGGTTGTGCGCCCGCCGGATCTATTGACTGGAAGGAGTGCGAAATCATGCGGATTATCCGATGGGTCACGTGTACTGGGCTTGTCTTCGTTCTCGCGACTGGGTGCACGATCGAGGACCGTCTGGATCGCATACCTGAAGCGGAGTCCACCCGGCGACAGGTCATTCAGCCGGAGGGCGTAGCGCGACTGCCCGTCTTCTCTTCGGCGATTCGAAGTGGTGACTTCATTTTCCTGTCGGGTGCGCTCGGCGCACTGCCCGGGGTTATGCCACCCCAACTCATCGAGGGTGGCATCGAGGCCGAGACCCGACAGACCATGGACAACATCATCAGCGTCCTTGCGGCGGCTGACGTGACGCTGGAGGATCTCATCAAATGCACGGTCTTCTTGGCCGACATTGATGACTATGCGGCGATGAATTCAGTCTACGTGGAATACTTTCCGTCGGACCCGCCCGCACGTTCGGCGCTTGCCGGGAGTGGCCTCGCGCTAGGTGCCCTGGTCGAGATCGAGTGCATTGCGGCTGCACCCGAAGGGAGCTGATCAGGCCAGGGGTCGTCCGCCATCGACTGAGATCACGGTACCGGTCGTGAAGGTGAGCCGTGTGGCTGCTGCGACGATGGAGTGCGCGATGTCCTCAGGCGTGCCAAGCCTCGCGAGAGGAGTCCGCTCGACGTAGCGACGTCGACGCTCAGCACTCCACTCGCGGGTGAGGTGTGTTTCGACCAGGCCCGGCGCGACAGAGATCACACGTACCGCAGGCCCGAGGGCCCGGGCCAGGCACATGGTCATGTTGTCGAGCGCGGCCTTCGATGCGGAATAGGCTACGTTGCTCCCCGCGGCTGTTCGAGCGGCTACGGACGAGACGTTGATGACCACGCCGCCCGGTGCCTGCTCGAGGAGCGGTCGGAACGAGCGAATCGTCGCGAACGGCCCCCGCACATTCGTCCTCATGATCTGATCGAAGAACGCGTCGTCCATCCCATCGAGATCGTCGTGAGCGATCACTCGTGTGGTGGCGGCATTATTCACCAGCACGTCGAGTCGGCCCTCATTGGATGCTACGGATTTCGCGGCCTCCTGCAGCCCAGCGGTATCCGAGGCCGACACCTGGAGAATCCGGTGCCCGGTGCCGTCCAGCGATCCCAGGACCTCCTCAGCCCCCGCCTCGGAGTCGCGATGCGTAATGATCACGCGAAAGCCTGTGTCTGCGAACGCGTGCGCCGTAGCTGCTCCAATGCCTCGGCTTCCGCCGGTGATCAAGGCGACCGGGCGGTTTTTTTCAGTCTGAATCATTGGCGCTCCGAAACCTGTCACCGCTCCTCGGGTCTCGATAACCTAGAACGAGTGCACGTTCTTGGCGCGTGGGGCCACGAGCGGTTGCGTTGGGTGAAGGGAGCGGATGACGATGACGATAAGGCCGCGAGTTGCTAAAGCGGGGCGGCGCTGATTCAGCTGGCTGTTAACGGTCATCCCTGAACCGTCGTAGCGAAACGGCCTTGGCCGCCTAGTTTGTCCCGACCTATTCTCGTACCTGGGCGGACAGTGTGGCAGACGAGCTCTCTCGTCGGGACTTCGTGTCAACGACTTCGAAGTTGGCTCTTGGTGGCATGATCGTGCCGAGGCATGTGATTGGTGGGCCCGGTTTCCGGGCACCCAGCGACACTTTGAACGTGGCGATCATCGGCGCCGGCGGAATGGGCGCGAGCAACGCCCAGAAGCTCGGGTCTGAGAATATCGTGGCTGTCTGTGATCTCGATCATCGACTCGTCGAGAACAAGGTCCGGGAGGAGATGACCGACGGAGACGGGAACCCTCGCGAGGAAGGGCATCGCTGGGCCGAGCAATACGAACGAGCCGTGAAGTACACCCGGTGGGAAGAGCTGCTCGAACAACAGGGCGATATCGACGCTGTCCTGATCGCGACGCCCGATCACACACACGCGGTGATCGCGTCAGCCGCGATGAAGGAGGGGAAGCACATCTATGTGCAGAAGCCTCTTACGTGGTCTGTTCATGAGGCGCGAGCGCTGGCCGCACTCGCCGAAGAATCAGGTGTGGTCACACAGATGGGGAACCAGGGTCATTCCACCGACGAAGCGCGGCTCATCAATGAGTGGATTCAGGCAGGCGTGATCGGGAACGTGCATGAGGTGCACGTATGGACCAATCGCCCCATCTGGGCGCAAGGCCTGCTTCGGCCGGCTGCGATGCCTGCCGACTTTGATGCTCTTTCTCCCGATCGCTCATGGTGGCCGGGTTCTGTGGGGGAGGCTCAGGCTTCGGGACTCTACGCCGACTTCCAGGTGCCCGAGCAGCTGGACTGGGATGCCTATCTGGGACCGATCACGAAGGACGTCCCCTATCACCCGATCTATCATCCGTTCCACTGGCGCGGTTGGGTGGACTTCGGGGTTGGGGCTCTCGGCGACATGGGCGCCCATCTCATCGATCATCCGTATTGGGCGCTCGGGCTGACCTACCCGACCCACGTCGAGGCTACCTCCACTCCGTGGGGAGGGCCGACCGATGATCCGGTCTCCTACCCGATGGCGACGACGGTTCACTATGAGTTCCCGCGCAGGGGCCTCATGCCCGCGGTTGACCTACACTGGTATGACGGCGGCCTGATGCCGAAGCGCCCAGCTGAGCTTCCCGCGGATGTGGAGCTGGAGCGTGGTGGCGGTGTGATCTTTGTTGGTGAGCGGGGCATTCTCATGCACGAAACCTATGGGGAGAATCCACAGCTGTATCCGCAGTCTCTGCACGAAGAGGCGGCTTCCGTGCCTCAGACGTATGCCCGCATCGAGGAAAGCCACGAGATGAACTGGGCCAACGCATGCATGGGAATCGGCGAGCCGACGAGCCCGTTCTCGTATGCCGCCCCGCTGACCGAGGTCATGCTCCTGGGGCTCGTAGCACTTCGGGGTGGGCAAGGCTTTCGGATGGCATACGATGCCGACAACATGCGCGTACTAAATTCCGATGACGCCAACGCGTACCTCACGCGGGCCTATCGCGACGGGTGGTCACTATAATGCGCCGAACTATGCTGGCGATTGCTGCGGTCTGCCTCTCGGTCGGTTGTGCGGCTGCTCAGGACGAGGCCGGCCCTGCTATGACAGACGCGGAGCACCTGACACCGGTGAATGTCCTGACTCAGGTTGAAATGGATGCCGGCTGGCAACTCCTCTTCGACGGTCACACTCTTGACGGGTGGCACGGATACAACCGTGACGGCCTTCCCGGCGGCTGGGGTGTCGAGAACGGCATGCTGACTCGCACCGGTGAAGGCGGGGACATCGTCACCGACCGCGAGTTCGTCGATTTCGAACTTTCCGTGGAATGGAAGCTGGAGCCCGGCGGAAACAGCGGCATCTTCTACCGCGCGGCAGAGGGTGAGGAGTGGATCTATCACAGTGCGCCAGAAATGCAGATCCTAGACGATGAGCGTCACCCCGACGGCCAGAACCCGCTCACGAGCGCGGGTGCCAACTACGGGCTGAACGCTGCGCCGCGGGGTGTAGTGCGACCGGTCGGCGAATGGAACGAATCGCGTGTGGTCGTCGAGGGATCGGACGTCGAACACTGGCTCAACGGCACCCGCGTGGTCGAATACGTCCTCGGGGGCGAGGAGTGGGAGGCACTCGTCGCCGACAGCAAGTTCGTCGAATGGCCCGCGTACGGCAGAGCTGCGAAGGGCCACATCGGGCTACAGGATCATGGCGACCCTGTTTGGTACCGGAACCTCAAAGTAAGAGAGATTCAATGATGGATCGGCGCACTTTCCTCGGGACGGTTCCTCTCGCGTTTCTAGGCACGAACCTTGGGGCTAGGGTTTCGGTCCGCACCCCTTCACAATGGTCCCCGTCTGCGGCCATGAATGATCGACAGCCCTACGAACACCTGGGCGTGCAGCTCTACACGCTCCGTGAGGCAATGGCGGCGGATGTCGACGCCACGCTCGCCAGGGTTGCAGAGATCGGGTACGCCGAGGTCGAGTTCGCCGGCCTCCACGGAGTCAGCGCGAGTGGGATGCGAGCGAAGCTCGACCGCGAAGGACTCTCGGCGACGTCGAGTCACGTTGGAATGGATCTTGTCCGGAGTCGGTGGTCAGAGACGTTGGATGTCGCTCAGACGCTGGGACAAAAATTGATCGTGGTGCCGGATGTTCCGAGTGACGAGCGCTCCGCCGAGCGACTCGTCCGAGTCGCGGATGACTTCAATCGCGCTGGAGAGGCTGCGGCCGCGGTTGGCATCCGCCTCGGCTATCACAACCATGCCTGGGAGTTCGAGCCGCTGGCGGACGGCCGGTTGCCGATGGATCTCCTGCTCGACCACACTGAGCCCGACCTGATCGACTGGCAGATGGACGTGTTCTGGACGGTCCAGGGTGGCGCGGACCCTCTGGCTCAACTCGCCAGACGTGCCGGGCGGGTGCGCTCAATACACGTAAAGGATCGCTCGCCCAGTGGAGACATGGTCGACGTCGGAGATGGGGTGATCGACTACCACCGGATCATCCCGGAGGGAGAACGCCACGGACTCGAACACGTGTACGTGGAGCATGACTGGCCCGACGATCCGTTCGACAGCGTACTGAGGAGCTATCGCCACTTGACGGAGGGCCGTGGACCGACCCCGTTAGCACCTCTGCCCGGTGTGTCTCGTGATCCTTTTGAGGAGCGGATTGCATGAGGAGAAAGGCACAGCAGGACTATGATGTCATCGTGGTCGGTTCGGGTGCCGCTGGTGGCATGTGTGCCTACGTGCTGGCTTGCCAGGGCGTGAAGGTTCTCATGCTCGAAGCAGGTCGCGACTACGACCCGGTCTCGGAGACGCCGATGTTCCAGACTCCCGCAGACGCCCCTCTTCGGGCGGCGGGCACGGCTGAGAAACCGTTCGGATTCTATGACGCTACGGTGGATGGAGGCTGGCGTGTACCGGGAGAGCCCTACTCCAGCGCCGAAGGGACCGACTTCATGTGGTGGCGTGCCCGGATGCTCGGTGGCAGGACGAATCACTGGGGACGTATCTCGCTACGGATGGGTGAGTATGACTACAAGCCATACTCTCGAGATGGCCTCGGCTTCGATTGGCCAATGTCCTACCAGGACGTGGAGCCTTACTACGACAAGACAGAGATGCTCGTCGGAGTGTACGGTTCGAACGAGGGACTCGAGAATACGCCGAACTCTTCGCCTGGTGTTCTTCAGCCGCCCCCGGCGCCGCGTGCGGAAGAACTTCTGACGCAGAAAGTGTGCACGGATATCGATATTCCGGTAATTCCGGCCCATCTGGCGATCATGACGCAGCGCCAGGACGCGCAGCGCCTGGCGCAGGCGTTGTGGCCCGGGAATCCGCTCGCGCAGCGCGTGACTGCCGAATCGATGCTTTCCCGAGCGGCATGCTTCTATGCAACGCCATGCGGCAGGGGTTGTTCGATCAAGGCCAACTTCCAGTCCCCGACGGTGCTGATCCCGCCGGCTGTCGCCACGGGTAATCTCGACATCCTGACCGACGCGATGGTCCGTGAGATCACGGTGGATTCGGCCGGTCGCGCCAATGGCGTGCACTACGTCGATAAGCACACGAGACTCGACGAACATGTGAGTGCCCGAGTGGTGGTCCTTGCAGCCAGTGCGTGCGAGTCTGCGCGTATCATGCTGAACTCGACTAGCGGGGCGTTCCCCGATGGTATCGGGAACGGCAGCGGACTGGTTGGGAAGTACGTAATGGACACGGTGGGCGCGGGTGTGTCGGGTCAAATCCCGACCCTAGAGAACATGCCGCCCCACAACGCGGACGGTGCTTCCGCGATGCACCTGTACATGCCCTGGTGGCTGTATCAGGAGCAGGCGCGCGGACAGCTCGACTTCGCGCGTGGATATCACGTCGAGTTCGGCGGTGGCCGGCGAATGCCCGGGTACGGTGCGTTCGGAGGTATCGAGCCTCTCACGCAGGGCTCATACGGGCACCAGTTCAAGGAGGATTGCCGCAGGTACTACGGGTCTTTCATGTCCTTCAACGGCCGGGGCGAGATGATCCCGAACGAAGATTCCTACTGCGAGATCGACTCGGATGGGGTCGATCAGTTCGGTATCCCGACCCTCAAGTTCCACTGGAAGTGGTCGGATCACGAGCTGAACCAGGCCCGACACATGCAGCATACCTTCGCCGGAATCATCGATGCGATGGGAGGGCAGGTGCTTAGCACGGTCCAGGAAGACGGAGCCAACGCAATCGCGCGACCCGGCCAGATTATCCATGAGGTCGGCGGCGTGATCATGGGGGACGACCCGTCGCGCTCGGTGCTCAACGAGTTCTGTCAGTCTTGGGAGGTCGACAACCTGTTCGTTACCGATGGCGGCTGCTTCGCCTCGAATGCCGACAAGAATCCGACTCTGTCCATCATGGCGATTGCGTGGCGAGCGTCGGACTACATCGCGCAGCAACTCGGCCAGAGGAGCATTGGATGAGTGGGCTGGACCGTAAGGATCGATCGCTGCCGATTCTCGGCCAAGATCCACCGCTGGAATCGCTTCTCCCGATGGATCGGCGTCAGGCGCTCAAGGTCATGGCGATCGCTGCCGCGGCGCCTGGGCTCGGGAGTTGTTCGCCAGGAGAGGCGGGGAGCGCTGCAGGAGATGCGTCCTCTGTTCCGAATCCGACGAGTAATCCATTGGCCGCTGGCACTGCGTGGGATCCCGATCTCGTCGCACCGTCGGTGCCGTGGGAGCGGGTTCTCCTAGATGACGAACTGCAGTCCCTTGCTGCGTTGTGCGATGTAATCATTCCGGAGGACGATCGGTCTCCATCCGCCAGTCAGATTGGTGCTCATGACTTCATCGACGAGTGGGTGAGTGCTCCGTACGATGGGCACCGGCGAGAACTCGTCACGATTCGGGGCGGACTCGCCTGGATAGACCGTGAGGCGGTGAGTCGCTTCGGGACCGGACTGCGCTTTCGCGACCTGAGCTCTCAGCAGAAGCGCGCGATCTGTGACGACATCTGCTATCAGCCGGACGTTGCGGCTGGATTCGAGGTTGGCGCGCGCTTCTTCGATCGAGTCAGAGACCTAACGTCCACGGCGTTCTGGACGACACAGGCGGGCATGGACGACCTCCAGTATATCGGCAACGTGCCGCTTCCTCAGTGGGACCCACCTCCGCCGGAAGTGCTGCGGCATATCGGCATCGAGTAGATGGCTCCCCATCGCATGATCGACCCTCCATACCCCCGCGGCATATGACTAAGAACGGATCCTCTTCGGCGACCATATCAGCCGCGCCTCCCGTGAATGCGGACAAGCTCTTTCTGGGCAGCTGCATCGCGCTCATCGCGACGTCCGTGGCCTTTGCCACTGTCGGTGCGGTGATGCTCGCACTCAAACGCGACTTTGTTCTGACCAATGAAGAGGTTGGCTGGATCGGAGGCGCTGCGCTCTGGGGCTTCGCGTTGTCGCAGCTTGTCTTCGCGCCACTAGCAGACTCGATCGGGATGAGGGCGCTCCTGCGCTTCTCCTTCGTTGGGCACCTCGCGGGGGCCTTGATCATGATCTTCGCTGATGGATTCTCGACGCTGTTCGCCGGCGCGCTGATCATTGCGATGGCGAACGGACTCGTCGAGGCGGCGTGTAACCCGCTGGTCGCGGCACTTTATCCAGATAACAAGACGGTGAAGTTGAACCAGTTCCACGTCTGGTTCCCCGGCGGGGCGGTCATTGGAGGCCTGGCGGCGTTCGGGCTCGACGCTGCAGGCGTTGGCGGGTGGCAGATCAAGATCGGGCTCATCCTCATTCCCACGCTGGCGTACGGCGCGATGCTGCTGCGCGAGCCGTTTCCTGCGACGGAAGGTGCTGATGCGGGCGTGAGCATAGCTGAGAGCTTCAAGGCCGCGTTCACCACGCCCTTCATGTGGGTGATGCTCATTGCCATGGCGATGACGGCTTCCGTAGAGCTCGGGCCGAACCGATGGGTTCCCGCAGTCTTACAGGCTGGTGGTGTCGCCGGAATCCTTGTCCTCGTCTGGATTAGTGGACTCATGGCGGTGCTGCGCTACCGAGCGGGTGCCGTGGTTCACAAGTTGTCTCCCACCGGGCTGCTTCTCGCGTCGTCGGTCGTCTCGGGAGTTGGGCTTGCCGCCCTCAGCTACGCGAGCGGCGTGGTCGCTACGTTCGGCGCCGCGACAGTATTCGCGGTTGGGGTCTGTTACTTCTGGCCGACGATGCTGGGCGTGGTCTCGGAGCGAGTTCCCCGATCGGGTGCGCTTGGGCTCGGGCTCATGGGCACGGTGGGCATGGCCACAGTCGGTCTGGTGACCGCGCCTCAGATGGGCCGGATTGCCGACGAATACGCCCACGCGGAGCTGCCCGTCGAGCAGACTGTCATGCTTTTTCAGCGGGCGGAGCGACTCTTGGCGCCACGGAGCGACTCTGACGCCCAGGCGACGAAGGACGCGATGACCGTCGTCGCTCGGGCATATCAGGCCGAGGGCTCTCTCCCGTCTCCCGAGACCTCCAATGCGCTCCGCACGATGATTGCGTCGGACACCGACGAGGGGCTGGTGGGCGAGGCTCAGGCGATCCTTGGCCCGGCTGACAACTATGGAGGCAGGGTTTCCTTCCGATACGTCGTCCCGTTGTGCGCGATGCTCGCCCTGATATTCCTGGGTCTTTACACGGCTGATAAGCGGGCGGGCGGCTATCGCGTCGAGTCGATCGCCGACGCCTAATGAAGATTCGATACGGACAGGTTGGAGGTGGGCCGGGTGCGTTCATCGGAGCGGTCCACCGCATGGCCGCTTCGCTCGACGGTTGCTACGAACTGGTGGCCGGGTGCTTCTCGTCGGACGCCGCTCGAACAGCTGAGACAGGGTCCGCGCTCGGGCTCGATCCAAGCCGGGTTTACGACTCGTTCGAGACGATGGCCGCAGCGGAAAGTGCGCTGCCTGCGGAAGAGCGCATCCAGGTGGTCTCGATCGTAACCCCGAACGATCTCCACCATCCTGTGGCGAAGGTGTTCATGGAGTGCGGCATCCATGTCGTCTGCGACAAGCCCATGACGACGACTCTTGTAGATGCGGAGGAGCTGTGCCGGCTCGCAGCCACGTCGGGCCTGATTTTCGCCGTCACACACAACTACACAGGCTACCCGATTGTGAAGGAAGCTCGGGCCAGGGTCGCGGCAGGAGATCTCGGTGAGTTGAGAAAAGTCGTGGTGGAATACAGCCAGGGCTGGCTCCGGACGCTCCTCGAGGCCGAAGGGCACAAACAGGCTGAATGGCGAGGTGACCCAGACCGTGCGGGCGTGTCCTCGGCGCTCGGCGATATCGGTTCCCATGCGCACAATCTTGTCCGGTACGTAACAGGGCTAGAGGTCCAGCAACTGTTCGCGGACCTCGGTACGGTCGTCGCGGGTCGTATCCTCGAAGACGACGCGACGGTCTTGCTCGAGCTACAGGGAGGGGTGCGCGCGGTCCTTATGGCGTCTCAGATCTCTACGGGTGAGCGGAATCATCTTCGGCTGCGTGTCTACGGAAGTGATGGTGGCCTCGACTGGTCGCAGGAGGACCCGAACCGCCTTCGCCTGATCGAGGCAGATGGGTCTGAGCGGATCATTTATCGGGGAGCCGGCGCGACCTCCGTAGCGGCACGGGATGCTTCACGCCTGCCGGGCGGGCATCCTGAGGGATTCATAGAGGCGTTCGCGAACGTCTATCGAGGCGTCGCTGCCGTGGTTCGGGGAGACGCTTCGGGACAGAATACGTCGAGCCCGGCCCCCGGCGTCTGTGATTTTCCGACCGCTCAGGACGGCGCCCATGGCGTCCACTTCATTCACAAAGCCGTCGAGAGCAACCGCGCCCGTGCGTGGGTCGACGCCAGCTACTCGCCTCCCTCATGAGTGAACCGATGCGCCGACCCGTGACGCTCTTTACTGGACAGTGGGCAGACCTCCCGCTGGCCGCACTCGCGGAAAAGGCGGCCGATTGGGGATACGACGGCCTCGAGCTTGCCTGCTGGGGAGACCACTTCGACGTCGTTCGCGCCGCGGACGACCCGAGCTACTGCGTGGCCAAGCGTGAGTTGCTTGCTTCGCACGGACTGGATGTGTTCGCGATCAGCAACCATCTGGTCGGGCAGGCAGTGTGCGACCCGATCGATGCACGCCATCAGTCGATTCTTCCAGCGCACGTGTGGGGCGATGGAGAGCCGGAAGGCGTCCGAACCCGCGCGGCCGAGGAAATGAAATGCACGGCGCGCGCCGCTGAAAACCTCGGTGTACCGGTGGTGAATGGATTCACAGGCAGCTCGATCTGGCACCTGTTTTACTCGTTTCCGCCCGTGACTGAACCAATGATCGACGCTGGATTTCGTGACTTTGCCGACCGGTGGAACCCGATTCTCGATGCCTTTGATGAAGCGGGTGTGCGGTTCGCGCTCGAGGTGCACCCGACGGAGATCGCATTCGATTCGGTCACGGCGGCTCGTGCGCTCGAGGTGCTGGGCCACCGTGAGGCGTTTGGATTCAACTACGACCCGAGTCACCTCGCGTATCAGGGTGTGGACTGCGTCGACTTTGTCCAGCGCTTCGGTGATCGGATCTATCACGCGCACATGAAGGACGTATGGTGGTCGCACAAGCCGATGCCTTCAGGTGTATTCGGGGGGCATCTGCCGTTTGGACACCGCGATCGATACTGGGACTTCCGATCTCTGGGTCGTGGCTACGTACCGTTCGAAGAGGTCATCCGTGCGCTGAATCGGTCCGGGTACGACGGCCCATTGTCGGTTGAGTGGGAAGACTCCGGCATGGATCGGGAGCATGGTGCCGCGGAAGCCTGCGCTTTCGTTCGGGACCTCGATTTTCCCACGTCGCAAGCGGCGTTCGACGTGGCTTTTTCCGAGGACTAGCAACGAGAACCGGGCGGCCCATCGCCGCGTTGCTACTGGCGCGTGGCAGGGCTCAGCCAGAGAATCACCGTCCCATCCCACAAGATCCGAATCCTGGAACGAACATGTCGTACCGCCGCCTGCTGGTTCCAAGCCTCGGCGCACTCGCGTGCGTCGCCTTTACCGTGCCTCCTGTCGCTGCGCAGACTCTCGACGAGACTTGGTCCGGCGCGCTTCGATGGCGTCCGATCGGTCCGGCGAACATGTCCGGGCGCGTAACTGACGTAGAAGGGCTTCCGAGCCCCTCCAAGACCTTCTATGTCGCGGCTGCGGCAGGCGGGATCTGGAAGACCACGAACAACGGGACGACGTTCCGTCCGATCTTCGACAACGAGCGCGTTGTGGCTATGGGGGACCTCGCGATTGCCCCCAGCGATCATCAGCAGATCTGGGCCGGGACGGGTGAGGAGGACTCCCGCAACTCGATTTCCCCTGGCGGCGGCATCTATAAGTCGATGGACGGCGGGATTACTTGGGAACTCAAAGGTCTTGAAGCGACCGAACATATTGGTCGCATCCAGGTTCATCCGACCAATCCGGACATCGTATACGTCGCGGCGCTCGGAGCCCTGTGGCGGTCGAACCCGGAGCGCGGCCTGTATCGCACGCGCGACGGTGGCGACTCATGGGAGCTCGTGAACTTCGTCAGCGACCGGGCAGGCTTTGTCGATGTGAAGCTCCATCCGTCGGATCCCGACATCATCTTTGCTACGAGCTGGGAGCGGGATCGGGGCCCTTACTACCTGCAGAGTGGCGGATCAGGCAGCGCCCTCTGGAAGAGCACCGACGGCGGTGACAACTGGGACGAGGTGGAGGGGAACGGGATTCCAGAAACACTGCTCGGAAAGATGAACGTGGCCTTTGCGCCGAGTTCACCCGACGTGCTGTACCTAATGGTCGAAGCCGCGGCACCTGAGGACTCCGATGATGACAACCTGAATGGGTTGTACCGGTCTGACGACGGCGGCGACAGCTGGACCATGATGAACGACTACAACTCTCGCCCCTTCTACTATTCCGAAGTTGCGGTCGACCCATCGGATCCCGACCGCGTCTACTTTTCATCGCTCCGCTTCTCGGAGGACGGCGGGACGACGATGCGGAACATGGCGCAGGGCGTTCATGTCGATTTTCACGCGATCTGGATCGACCCCAATGACCCTGACCGCATGGTCCTCGGAAATGATGGCGGCATCGCGATGAGCTTCGATCGCGGCGGAAATTTCAGTTTTCCGAATACGTTCGCGATCGGACAGTTCTACAACATCAGCTATGACATGGGGATGCCGTACCGGGTGTGCGGCGGCCTCCAGGACAACTACACGTGGTGCGGACCCAGCCGGAAGGCGAGCGGTGGAATCACCAGTCACGACTGGTTTCAGGTCAGCGGCGGAGACGGCTTCGTATCGCAGCAGGACCCGCGGGATCCCAATCGCGTCTACTCCGAGTCGCAGGGCGGCAACATGGGTCGCTCCTATCTCGCGAGCGGTGAGCGCCAAAGCTTTGGCCGGCCGAGCTGGCAGGACTCATATCGGGTCTTCCAGGATTCGATTGCGATGGTCTGGCCGGACAGCACTCAGCCGATGCCGAATGAGCACAGCGCGCGCATTGCGGACCTGCAAGCTCGGGCGACCGCAGACTCGGTGAGTCTCCAGCTTCGTTACAACTGGAACACTCCGTTCTTCCTTTCACCTCACAATCCGGACGTCATCTATGCGGCGGCGAACCGTGTAATGAAGTCGGATTGGCGTGGTGACGATCTCTATCTGATCTCCGGAGATCTCACTCGGGCAGATGCGGAGAAGATCCAGATCAGCACGACGACGACCGGTGGAATCACGCCTGATGCGACCGGCGCGGAGACATTCGCGACGATCGTGTCGCTGGCGGAGTCCTTCGTGCAGCCAGGGGTTCTTTATGCGGGCACCGATGACGGGAATCTCTGGGTGTCGTCAAATGACGGGGACAGCTGGACTGATCTCACGGCTGCGACGATCTCACTCGTTCCTGATGGCACGTATGTCAGCCGTATAGAGCCATCGCACCACGATGCCGGGCGTGTCTACGTCACGTACGACAATCATCGCCGCGGCGACTTCATGCCGTATGTCCTCGTCTCGGACGATGGCGGTAGCAGCTTCCGCTCGATCTCGAGCAATCTGCCCACCGGCAAGCCGGACTTCGCGCATGTCGTTCGGGAAGACGTCGTGAATCCGAATCTGCTCTTTGTCGGCACTGATGTGGGCGCCTACATGTCGCTCGATCGCGGCGGATCGTGGGAGCGGTTCATGACCGGACTGCCGACCGTTCCGGTTCACGATCTGCAGATTCACCCCCGGGAAGGCGAGATCATTGCCGGAACGCACGGGCGCTCTATCTGGATCGCTGACATCAAGCCGCTACAGCAGTATGCACAGGCGGTGGTCGACGCCGATGCCCACCTTTTTGCTCCCGCCGAGGCGTATCAGTTCGGTACGGCGAAGACGGGCGGAGAGTTCACTGCCCAAGCGTACTTTCAGGTGGCGAGCCCGGGTTACGGTGCTGAGTTCACGTACTGGCTCGGACAAGACGCGGAAGAGGCCGACCTCAAAGTCACGGATGGCGACGGCAACGAGATGTGGTCGCAGAGCGTGGCGAGCACCCGAGGCATGCACTCGGCCCGCTGGGGGCTTCGGGGAGAACCCGCGCCGATCGATAAATCGCCATCCGAGGTGCGTGACAGCATCGCGATCGACGCGCGCCTGTTAGCGGTGGCAGACTCTCTCATCGAAGAGGGTGAGGAGTCGGATGCCGTCGAGGAGGCCGTCGAGTCGTTGCGGAATCAGCAGGGTGGTGGCGGACGCGGTTTTGGCGGTGGCGGTGGTGCCGGGCTTCCGTTCACGGATGACGGAGTCTTCATCGAGCGTCCCGCGGAGGGCGGCGAAGTGGACGCTGGCGGCGGAGGTGGCGATGCGGCTCCAGCCAACCTTCAGGATCGCATCCAGAACCTGGTGAAGCCGCCACAGGGTAGACGCAGGGGACGACGGGGCGGTGGAGGCGGTTTCTTCCCCGGACGTACGGAGCCGGCCCAGATGGCCGCACCCGGCCAGTACACTGTGACACTCACGGTCGACGGCACCGACTACACCCAGATGCTGGATCTCAGCTGGGCACTCACGGCGCCGTCACGCTGAGCCCGAGCGGCGGGTGCTGCCTTGCCTGAAATAGAAAATGGCCCCGCAGCGCTGATAGCGTTGCGGGGCCATTTCTGTGTCGCCCGGACCGGCCTGTCGTCCGTGATGTGGTCCCAGGCAAGTTCGGGTACACCGTTCGCGTCAACCCGCGTCGATACCCGCTTCACTCAACACGCCCTGCAGTGAATCCGTAAGCACGTTGTGCCCCCGGATCGTTTCTCGGCACGATGTCTCGGCAATGCGGAGACGCTGCTCCCGCTTTTCCCATGAGGCGACCGAGTCGTTGTAGCTGTCGAATACCTCCAGGTACGCGGGGTATCGTTCTGCCGGGACCCCTCTGCCGTTCATCGTCTCGAAAGAGTCCACGAGATTTCGGAGTGAGTCGATCGTGACGCCCAGGTCCAGCAGGGATGCTTCGCTGGTCTGAAGGGAGCCCTGGCATCGATCGGACGAGATTCGCGCTCGGTGGAGGTCATCTCTCAGGCGATTGATCTCAGCCTTGGTGCGTTCGCGCTCGATGACCCGGTCGGCGCCCGTCACCACTAATACTGCGATCGCGAGTCCGCCTGCTCCGAACAGGGCAAACTTGAGCGGAGGGTTCAATCACCGTCTCCCACTGTGAAGCTGAACATCATTCCGGCGTGAAGGTGTTCAGCGATGTGGCAGTGTACCATCCATTCGCCCGGGTTGGACATTTCGATGAGCACGTCCATGGTCGAGCCGACCGGAACGATCGCAGTGTCTTTCCAGACCAGGTTCTCGTTCTCGACCCCGTCCATGGAGAGAACCAGGAAGCGCTGGCCGTGAACGTGAATCGGGTGGTTCATGGGGTGGAAGGAGTCGGGAGTGTTGTAGACCCGGACCTTCACTACCTCGCCGACTTCGAAACTCCAGTCGATCTCCCCGTTCTCGGCGCCTGTCTGACGATCCTTCAGGATCCACGTGACCTGCTCCGCCGTGGAGAGCCAGTTCATCATGGGCATCGCGTCATTCCACTCCATGGGTGGCACGTACAGCGTGTCTGCTTCCATGGAGAGAACGATGGATTGAGGCAGGTTCTGTACCCGCACCGTCGTCTCGAGCTCGTAGTCCGGTGCTCGTCCGAAGTAGGGGCGGAAGGTGTCGATATCCTCCACAACCGCAGTGTGTTCTCGCAGTTCGTCGAAGGCGCCTGAAATCGCAGGGTCCGCTTGGGTGTCCGAGACCGTGACGACCGAAAGTGTGTCGACAGACGGGTAGAATTCACCCCGGGAGTGGTTGATCGCCTGAACCGTATTGGCGATCACGACTTCACCAGCCTCCTCGAAACGCACGTCGACCACGTATCGCTCAGCGGGCGCGATGACGACGGACCCTACCCATTGCTCGCGCTCGAATCGACTGACGTCGGAAGCCACGACCTTCACCCGGGCTCCCCCGAAGGTCACGTTGAAGGTGCGTGAATTGGCGACGTTCGTGAGGTAGAAGCGGACGACCTCTCCACGGTCAGCGGTGAGGCGATAGTCGGTCTCTCCGTTCACCATCATGACGTTGCCGAATCGGCCCATGAGCGCGTGTGTCGGAGCCCGGTCACCCCACGGTAGCGCGCCCTGATCGTCGATGAGCATGTCGTCGAGCACGAAAACTTCTTCGCGGTGCGCGGGTCCGTAGTAGTCGGGGTCGGGCGACGTGACCAAAAGATTGCCGAAAAGTCCAAGGTCCTGCTGGACGTCCTCTCGGACATGTGGGTGATACCAGTACATGCCGGCGTCGGGTACATGCACTTCGTAGGTAAAACTGTCGCCCCGGTCGATCGCTTCCTGTGTCACCCCGGGTACGCCGTCGAACTGGTTGTCGAGTCGGACGCCGTGCCAGTGAATCGTCGTCGGCATCTCGATGTCGTTGGTCACTCGCACCACAATCGTGGCGTCCTTCGGTGCCTGAATCAGAGGGCCCGGATACTGGCCGTTGTAGCCGAACATGATCATCTCATGTCCCTCAATGGTTCGACGTACGGTGGAGACGAAGATGTCGAGGGTGTCCATGTCAGCCAGCGCTACGACCTCGGATGGACGAGCCTCTGGGAGCATGGCCGGGTCCATGCCCAGCCCTGGCATGAAGGGGCCGACTATCGGGACCGTGCCTTCTAGGCCCGGGAGCATGGGCATTTCCATATCCATGGGGACCATGCGCCACCCACTGCCCATGCCCATGTCGTGGGTGTCGTGTTGAGCGCGCGCTGATGAGGGAAGAATGACAGCGGCGAGCAGAACACTAAGCAGTGGTGCACCGATTGCTCGGACCCGTACGCGTTGGTTCGGTCGCTTCATCGAGATGGATTCCTCTCAGTGTCCTGTTCAAGGGTGCCGTCGGTCGCGAATCTAACTCGCCTCATCATTCAGAACTCGTGAAGGTTGTTGGAGTCCCCGAAAGTGGGCAAGACGGCCTCGGCTCTCATTCATGACATCACCCACCGCTGAAAATGTCTCGACAGGTCCGCGCTATCTGCCGGCGCTTGTCCTGCTATTCGTGGGGAGCGGCTGCGCGGCCCTCATCTATGAGGTCGTCTGGTTTCAGATGCTTCAGCTCGTTGTCGGCTCGACCGGTGTTTCGCTGGGCGTCCTGCTGGGTGCGTTCATGGGAGGCATGTGTCTGGGGAGCCTCGCGTTGCCTCGCTATGTGTCCGCCGAGAAGAATCCACTGCGGGTTTACGCCGCGCTCGAACTGGTTATCGGAGCGCTGGCGATCATCCTTTTGGGTATGATCCCGCTCGTGGGCGGTGCGTATCTGGCGGTCGTCCCGTCTGGGACCGCCAGTGTCCTATTCCGGGCTATGGTGGCTGGGTTGTTGTTGCTGCCGCCTACCATGCTGATGGGCGCCACGCTTCCAGCGATCGCACGATCGGTGGAGGCGACGCCGGCCGGCGTTTCATGGATGGGCTTCTTCTACGGGGGTAATATCGCGGGTGCCGTGGTAGGGTGCCTGCTCGCGGGCTTCTACCTGCTTCGTACGTACGATGTCGTGATCGCGACATTCGCGGGCGTCGGAATCAACTTGCTGGTCGCGGCTCTCGCATACTGGCTCTCCCACAAGACGGATGGGTTGCCTGAGACCACACCTGCCCCGCTCGCAGTTTCCCACGTTGCCAGCCCGTCGTTGGCTAACCAGAGGCATAGAGCACTTCTCGTGGCGATCGGGATGTCCGGTTTCGTAGCGCTTGGATCGGAGGTCGTCTGGACCCGATTGATGGCGCTTATGCTGGGCGCGACCACCTATACCTTCTCGATCATTCTGGCGGTGTTTCTCGCAGCTCTCGGGGTTGGCAGCGCAGTGGGTTCCTTCACGTCGCGACACGCGTCGAGCCCGCGCGTTCTTCTGGGTCTTTGTCAGGCCGGGGCGATGCTCGGCATTGTCTGGACCGCACACGCACTCACCGAGCAGCTACCCTTCTGGCCCATCAACCCGTCGCTTGCGACGGACCCGGGCTTCGTCTTTCAGCTCGACCTAGCGCGCGCACTCTGGGCACTCGTGCCGGCTCCCTTATTCTGGGGCGCCAGCTTCCCCCTCGCCGTGGCTGCTGCCGCGGAGGAGGGCCAGGACCCGGCTTTCCTCGTTGGTCGTATCTACGCCGCCAACACAGTCGGCGCGATCCTTGGAGCGCTCGCATTCGGGGTCGTGGTGGTGTCCACGATTGGTACGCAAAACGCACAGCGGGTACTCGCAGTCACCGCGCTGCTCTCGACGCTCGTCCTCTTGGCACCGATCCGAGGTCGAGCGAGGGCGGGGGCTGTAGTAGCTGCGCTACTCGCCATACTGCTCGTTCCTGGCATCGGCCCAGTCCCGGAACTGCTTGTTTCCTACGGCCGGTATGCGGCGACGTACGATCCGGTGAACGCTCTGTATGTCGGGGAGGGTCGGAACTCGACTATCGCCGTGACCGAGCTAGATGGTGGGATCCGAAATCTGCACGTCGGGGGAAAGATCGTGGCCTCGACCGAACCCCAGGACATGCGTCTCCAGGGAATGCTCGGGCATCTGACCGCACTCCTGCACGAGGATCCGAAGAGTGTTCTCATCGTCGGGTTTGGAGCCGGGGTCACCGCAGGCACATTCGTGACCCATCCGGGGATCGACCGCATCGTCATCGCCGAGATCGAGCCGCTCGTCGTCGAACAATCCTCGGCCTACTTCAGGGATGCCAACAACGACGTCCTAGCTGACCCGCGGGTGGAGGTCGTCTTTGACGATGCACGCCACTTCCTTCAGACGACGGACGAGACCTTCGACCTGATTACGTCCGACCCGATTCACCCGTGGATGAAGGGCGCGGCCGCTCTCTACAGCGAGGAGTACTTCGAACTCGTCGGTGAGCACTTGAACGAGGGCGGCGTGATCACGCAGTGGGTGCCTCTATACGAGAGCACTGAGGCCGCGGTGAAGAGCGAGATGGCCACCTTCTTCGAGGTGTTCCCCGACGGGTCGGTGTGGAGCAACACCTATCAGGGTGGCGGCTATGACGTGGTTATGGCCGCGCGGAAGGGAGGCCTCACTATTGACCTCCATCGCTTTGCGGATCGTCTGATGTCACCGGATCACTCGTACGTCGCGATGGATCTGGCGGAGGCTGGTTTCTCCCGGACGCTCGATGTCCTTGGCACGTATGGTGGGAGCGCCGACGACCTCATCGGCTGGTTGTCCGACGCGGAACTCAACCGAGACAAGAGCCTTCGGCTGATGTACCTCGCGGGCCTAGGGCTCAACCAGTACTCGGCATCCACGATCTACTCGGACCTGCTCGAGTATCGGACTTTTCCTCAGGGGATGTTCCGGGGTGATCCGCAGAGGGTGGCGATACTCCGTGACCAGATGGGCTTCCGCTAGCGCGATCCGCCTGCACTGCGAGTGCCTACTCGTTGCCGTATCCGAACGCCTGGCAATTTTCCTGCTGCAGGGCACCGTGCCCGATCATCGTGTGCATCATGCCGCTCCGGGACATGCCGCGGAATACGATGGGCCCAGCCCATCGTTCTGCTGTCGGGTCGTCGCCCGCCTCCAGCGTGATCACGACGATGAAGCGATTCCAGCCCACGACCCCCGACCCACGGAGGTTGTCGTCGAGAGGACCCAGTCGCGTGATCTGGTCGATCTCCGGCGTGGTAACCCACGCGACCAGTTGGCCTTGCCGGGGCACGCGCATCCGATCGAGACCGATCTCAACGTCGTAGACGTAGCTGCCGTCCGGCCCGAGGGCGATCGAGAACGGTGACGTGCCTGAAACGGACACCTCGACCTGACCCTTTGCGAGTCCTGTGCCCGGAATGTTCTTCGTAGTGAAGAGTTCGAAGGCGTAATAGGCCGGACCCTCTGCCGCGCATACAGCCACGGGTATGCCCCCCGCATCGCCCAGATGCGGCCCAGCTGTAGGCGACGAGGTGGCGAACGAGCCAAACGCGGTCAGGAGTAGTGCGAGCGGTAGCATGCTGGACCCTAGTCTGAAGGCAGTGTGGTTCGCAACATCCTCGGAGTTCTCGCCGGCGTCCTCGTGCCGAACCCGATGTGGTTCAGCACCCTCCAACTCGTGGGATATCCGGTGGCACTGGTCGCCGCATGGATGCTGCTCGCAAAGAAACGGCCCTCCGCCGAAGCAGAGGGCCGTCCGGCCTTATGAAGCCTGTGTCAGCCGCGCGGTGGGCGCACGCTCACCGCGTGCTCAATCCGTGTTAGTGATCCCGATCCTCGCTGATCGGACGCGTCACGACGGGTCGATCCCAGTCCTGCGCTGAGGAGATGTTCGGCATGCCCCAGTTTTCACCGTTCCAGCCTTGGAAGCCGTCCATTTGGAACGTCCAGAGGCCCGTCGACATGTCGCTGATCACGATCAGGCCGTCCTCATTGCGCACGTCCACCCCGAAGGCACCGTTGAACATGTTGGTCCGCACTGGGTTTGGCGGTCCGATGTAGGTGTCGAAGAAGCCCACCGTCTGCGGGTTCAGCGGATCCTGCAGGTTGAAGACCTGCAGGCCGTCGAGGTAGCCTGACACGAAGACGTATGGCCAGCGGACCTCGTGATTGTGCACGAGGTTCTGCCAGTTCGCAGTGAAGGCCGAGATGGGTGAGCGGATGTTGGTCTGCTCTCCTTCGAGCGCAGGCTGCAGGTCGAAGATCCGGAGCGGGGCGTACTGATACTCCGTTTCTGCGATCACGTACCGACCGTCCGGGCTCGGTGTGAATGTGTGACCGTAGTTGACCCCGGATACTCCGTTGAGCGTGATACGGAGCTCGGGGCTTTCCAGGCTCGTAACGTCGTAGATGTAGTACCCGCCGGTGCCTCCGCCGTAAAAGCGGTCCTCACCTGTGTCGGGGTGGTAGCCCACGTAGAAATCGTGGTAGCCACGCCCCCCTCCGCTGCCGAGCGCCGACTCCGGTACCGGAACCATGCCGACCTGAGCGTTCTCGAGATCGCCTTCGACAATCATACCGAGGTCGTAGATGAGTGCTCCGGGCGCGCTGGCGGTCGTGAAGAGGTAGACCCGGTCGTTCTGATGCTTGTAGATGAAGATGTTATGGAAGCCACCCGGGAAGTCGGGCTCACGAATCCGCGCCACTTCACGAACCGTCGACGGGTCGGGCAGACCCGTGACATCCAAGATCACGGCTCCGAGATCATTGTCTGGTCCGCCTGATCCAAACTGCAGCGACTGCACCAGGTAGTAGCGGTCGTTCCATTTGAAATGCTTCACGTCCATGCCACCGGTACGCTGATGGAGGTCCTGATCCTCGATCCTCCACTCGTAGAGCAGCTTCGGGTTTTCCGGATCTTCCAGACTGATGATGTCTGTACCCTTGGGTCCATCGAAGCCGTAGACCATGCGGGCGACGTAGGCGTAGGGCCTGTGCATCTCCTGCTCGAGATCCATGTCCGCGACAGACAGTCTCGCGCCAAGTGGGAGGTGACCGAGCACCTCGATGTTGTCACTGCCACGCTGAAGGGGGGACCACGGGACCTGCTGGGCGGCCAGCGGTGCCGTCGTCGCAGCGACGAGTGCAGCGGCCAGAAGCATACGCACGTTCTTCATCATCAACCTCTCTAGGGTGCCATCCATTCGATTGGCGGAAAGTGGGGTCGCCCGGGGGAACCGGGCAACAGGCTCCGTACGTTGGACGACCATCGTTCAATCGACCCTCGTGAACCAACTACGACCTCGATGGGGTCCGGGGCACTCGACCAGACAGATGAGATCATCGAGGTGCCGTGCGCCGTCTGGCGGACGATTGAGGCTATCTACGGCGCTCCACTCGCAGATCTGGGTCTGTCGGAGACAGGAGACTACTTCCCTGGTCAGATCGGGATTGATGTTGGCCAGCGGGAGTTGGTCGCGGCACGTGTTGCTGCTTGCGCGGAAGTTGTGATCGGCGCGTGACCCTGAAGGGGTCGGGTTAATCGTGGCGAAGCTGTTCCCCGGCCTATCCATATGCATGCAGAACCCGATCGAAGCTCTGAAAGAACGACGTGTATTTTCCGTTGCCCTTGCTTGGCGAAACCCCGCTCTCGTTTGCGAACTAGCCCAGCCTCTCGATCACGGACTTCCTAGACCAGCACCTCGGGCGGTAGGACGATAGGCAACCGGCGTGGCCAGAGTCAGGCTAGCTGGCCATCTCAAGGACGAAATGGAAGCCGCCCGACGCCTCACTTAAAGTCACTGCGGTAGCCTCGGCCTCTGGTTCGATCGTGTTTGCGCAGGCAGACACGGCGAGGTGACTCCGACGATGAGCGATGTTACGAAGGCTCTCTGGGGTGACATTGAGGAATTGGAGGGGACCCATGGGCACTGACACATGAAGGATCGAGGGTCGATGCCATGGATCTAGCGGCGCTCCGCCCACCATTCGTCTTTGAGAATCGTGACCGTGCTTTCGTAGTCCATTCCGTTGGCGGAGAGTACGACTCGATACTCGCCGGGCACGGCGTCGCTGATCACGAACTGCATGCGCTCAGCGGCTGATGGACCTCCGCGACCAAAGCCTCCGCCACCGCGGCCTCCACGACCGCCGTCTCCCGCCGCAGCAAGACGTTCCTGCTCTGCAGTGGTTCGCTCGATCCACTTCTCCAGATCCCACTGCACCTGATTGATACCGGCGGTCCCGCCGTGTTCGATCACACGAATCGGAATGTGTCCCTGATACACGGTCAGCGTCACTGCCGCGTCATTCGTCAGGTAGTAGAAAAGAGAAGCCCCGGGCTCCTCACTTTCACCGTCGAAATTTGACGAGGAGTAGTTCATGCGGTCCGTGGCGATCCAGCGGACCTCAGGCTCCGGCGTGAAGAGATGAGCGCTCTGTGCGAGCACGGTTGGAGTGAGCTCGGCGAGTGGTGCGATGTCCGCGATGTAAATGCCCCGGCCGTGGGTCCCGACGACCAGGTCGTTGTCGCGCTCCTGTATTTTCATGTCGTGCACCGGCACGGTGGGCATGTCGAGCTTCATGCTCGTCCAGCTTTCCCCTCCGGTGTTCGAAACCCAGACCTGAAGCTCGGTCCCGAGGAAGATCAGGTCAGGATTCTGATGGTGTTCCCGGACGACGTTCACCGATCCGCTCGGCAGGCCGACTGCCAGTGACGTCCAGGTCTCTCCGAAGTCGGTCGTCTTGTAGACGAAGGGGCGGAAGTCATCGTTCCGGAGCCCCGTGTAGGAGATGTAGGCGGTACCCAGGTCGTGGTGAGATGCTTCGACGCGACTGACCCAGTACTCCGGATTGTTCGGCACGTTGTCGTTCACGAGGGTCCAGTTCTCGCCACCGTCCTGGGTGACCTGAATGTTGCCGTCGTCCGTCCCGACCCAGATCAGTCCAGCCTTCAGCGGAGACTCGTCGATCGTGGTGATCGTGCCGTACTGAATGTTGCCGTCCCCACCCTTTCCGGTGGTCAGGGTCGAAGTGTCGTTCTTCGACAGGTCCGGGCTGATGATGTCCCAGCTCTCTCCGCGGAACTCCGAACGCATGAGCATGTTGCCTGCGTGGAAGACTACGTTGCAGTCGTGCGGAGACACGAGGATTGGAGCATTCCAGTTATAGCGGATGTCCCCGTCTGGGTGACGGATGCCTTTCCTCTCTCCGGTTAGGAGGTCGGTGCGAGCAATCGGTCCGAACTGTGACTCGTTGTAGAGGTAGCGGTTCTCGCACCACTCGATCTCGTTGTTCATCCCGTCACCACCACCGACCCGCTCCCATGCCTCGAAGCGAATGGGTCCGCCCGCAGGGTTCGTGTGATAACCCATGCTCGAGCCGTTGTCCTGCAGGCCGCCTGCGATCCGGTAGGGGCGCGAATTGTCGACTCCGATTGCGTAAAATTGTGCGAGAGACTGGAAGTCCGGGTGGTACCAATTCTCGCCGGCATCGTAGGAGATGCCGAGGCCGTGGTCGTATCCGAGGATGATGTGACGCGAGTCGTTCGGGTTGATCCATAGTGCGTGGTCGTCGCCACCGAAGCCGTATGGCTGACGCTCCCACGTCTCACCGCCGTCGTACGTTCCCCATGAAGCTGCCGAGAGGACGTGTACGATGTCCGAATCGTTCGGGTCGATGATGACCTGCCCGTAGTAGTAAGCGGGCCCACCACCGATCGACTCTCCGTCCGGGCTGACCTTGTCCCAGTTGAGTCCACCGTCCTCCGAGCGATAGACCTCGCCACCGATCATGCCTCGGCTGGCCTCGTGGTTCAGAAGTTCCTGGCGACGGTCCTGGTCGGACATTCCTTCCTTGTTGGCGTTCTCGATCGTTGTATAGAGGACGTTCGGGTCGCGCTCGTACACGTCGATGCCGATGCGACCGAGCATGCCTTCCGGCAGACCTTGACCGATCTGGATCCAGTTGTCTCCACCGTCGGTCGTCTTGTAGAGGCGGCTGCCCGGCCCTCCGAGATCGAAAGTGTAGGGGAGGCGTACCTTGTCGTAGGTCGCCGCGTAGAGCGTGTTCGGATTTGTCGGGTCCATGACCAGGTCGACGACCCCGATCGTGCGTCCCTCGACCTGAGGCGCGAGCACCTGATCCCAGCTGCGCCCACCGTTCGTCGTCTTGTAAAGACCACGCTCGTCGTTCTCTGAGTAGAGGTGTCCGAGAGCTGCAGCATACACGGTGTTCTCGTCCGTCGGATGAA
This sequence comes from Longimicrobiales bacterium, assembly GCA_028823235.1. Lineage (NCBI taxonomy): Bacteria > Pseudomonadati > Gemmatimonadota > Longimicrobiia > Longimicrobiales > Longimicrobiales bacterium. The sequence goes on from JAPKBW010000002.1 coordinate 146,089, forward strand.
TCACGATGCGCCCGAAGTGGCCCGAGTTCGGCAGCCCGATGTTCGTCCACGTCTCCCCTGCATCCATCGACTTGTACATCCCGTTGCCCCAGTAGGAGGAGCGGGAGTTGTTGCCCTCGCCTGTTCCGAGATAGAGGACGCTGGAGTTCGTCTGCGAGACCGCGATCGCGCCGATCGAGAAGACGTCGGGTTGATCGTCGAAGAGCACGTCGAAGCTGATCCCCCGATTCTTCGTCTTCCACAGGTGACCGGATGCGGTCGCGATGTAGAACGTGTGCGGGTCGTCCGCCGGAACGGCGATGTCTATGAAGCGCCCGCTCTGGCGGGTGGGGCCGATCTCACGGTACTCGAGATTTGTGAGGACAGCTTCGTCCAAGGACTGAGCCAAGGCAGGTGATGTCGGTGCGACACCGGCAACTGCAGCGGCGACGATCAGAACACGGCGGAGGGACTTCATGTGGAGCGACTCCGGATGACGACTTGGGTGATGCGGCGGGTGGGCGACACGTCGGAGCGTGCCGTCACGATGGTCCTCAAAATACTCCCAAACCCACGGGAGCGCTGAGGGATCGGAGGCTAGACGTCCCGGGGGAGCGAGGCAAGGACAACAAACTAGGGCGGGCACGCGTAAAGCGTACCCACCGGTCTGTGGCCGGCGCTACTGTCTAGTGCAGTCCACCATGGCCGTCGGTGATCGGCTGGTTGCCGCGTGACTGGGCCTGAGCAGTGCTCGGCAGTGCGACGAGCAAGGTCCAGCCGAGGTGACCAACGTGGCGCTGCACGGTGCCCCCTGGGTACCGGATGGTATTTCGATTCCCCGCTTTGTGTCTGACGCGGGTGACGGGAAGACTCGCGACGAGTGCGAGATGCTGATAGTTCAGGGCCATGTCTCATTCCGTTCGACACCACCTGCGCCTCGAAATCGACGAATACGATGCGACCATTCGGCGATTCATTCCGGGGTATGAAACGATGCTCAAGGTTGCAGCCGAGGCTGTCGCGTCTGTGAAGCCTGATCTGGTCGTTGATCTCGGGTCAGGGACCGGCGGACTGTCGGAGGTGATGCTCGGGCAGGAATCAGTCGACATCGTCGAGCTACTCGACGTGGATCCGGAGATGATGGCTCAGGCTCGAAATCGACTTGCTCGGTTCAGCGACCGGGTTCGGTTTACACTTCGATCGTTCGACGACCCGTTTTCGCCGTGCGATGCGTTTGCGGCTTCACTGTCCTTGCATCACATCCCGACGCTCGCAGCAAAGACACTGCTGTTCCAGAGAGCCTTCGCCGCGCTGCGTCCGGGCGGCGTGCTCGTGAACGCGGACGCCACGATGCCGAGAGACGCCGCTGAGCAGGAACTGCTCTACCGAGGCTGGGCGGACCACATGGTGTCGGAAGGGATCCTTGAGGAGCGCGCTTGGGAGCACTTCAGCGAATGGGCGGGGGAGGACACCTACCTGCCACTAGCAGATGAGCTGACGGCTCTCCGCTCCTCAGGCTTCCTGGCGGAGCGGGTCTGGTATGCGGGACCGATCGGGGTGGTCGTGGCGAGGAAGCCGGAGTAGTGACCACGCGTGGTCACCGATCAGGATCGGACTCTCGGGACCCGACCGAGCCATTCTTCCGAAACAGGGGTGTGGCACGTGTTGCATCCGCTCGCGATGAGCTGTCCCTCCGACACATCCGATACCAGCTGGTATCGGATGACCGCGAGGAAATGGGCGACTTGACCGGGGCGGACTTGATGGCCGGGGAGGCCTTACCCCCGCGGCGACCCGTCGAGGAGCCCTTCCAGTGCCTCTTCGCGGGCTCCGTTCTCGTCACACACCGCGAACATCGATTCGCCCGACCCGTACATCGCGACGCCTGCATAGTCACCTGCTTTGTTCAGCACGAAGAAGCGGACGTCGAAATTGGGTAGCCCTCGCTCGTTGAGGAGGCGGCTTTCGATGGTGTTGTCCTTGATCCGTGTCAGGGCGGCCATGCCGGCATCCTTGGGGGACATGCCTTGGCGCATGAACTCGACGATCAAGAACGAGGCGCAGTTGTAAAGATTGGCTTCTCCTCGGCCGGTGGATCCGGCCGCTCCCACACTGTTGTCCAGGTACTGACCCGCGCCGAGGATAGGCGAGTCTCCAGCCCGCCCAGGGATCTTCCACGAAAGGCCGCTGGTCGTCGTGACGCCGCAGATGTCGCCATCTGCGGAGACTGCTTCGACGCTGGTTGTACCCCAGAATGAGTCCGGGTCGATCAGACCGTCGTCCACCATGGAAAGTCCAGCCGCGAGGGCCGCTTCCTGGAAATTCATGAGGCGCGCTTCGTGCTCGAGGTCGCGATACTGCATTCCTCCGCGGCGACGGATGGTATCCGGGTCGGTGTCTTCACCGGTCCGACTCATGCCGTTGATCCGTTCCTCGGGGTCCAGCCAGTGGCCGGGGTCGACGCGGCGGCGCCACTCCAGCCACAGCTCTCTCGAAGCGGGGGTGTTTAGGTCGTCCTCCACTTCGAAGCCCAGCGAGCGGGCGAACTCACGCGCACCCTCTCCCACGATGAGATGATGATCGGTGAGTTCAGCGACCGCCTTTGCAACGAGTGACGGAGTGCGGATCCCCTCTATGCCAGCCACGCCCCCCGCCCAGTGTCGGGGGCCGTGCATTAGGCACGCGTCGAGTTGGACCACGCCGTCTGCGTTCGGGAGCCCTCCATACCCGATGCCCTGCTCCTCCGGGTCAAGTTCAGGGATATTCACGCCCGCGACCATCGCGTCGAGCATGTCCTCACCTTCGGTGATTCCCCGGTACGCACGCTCGATTCCCGTCTCCGTGCCACCATTCGTGTAGCGCACGCTGCTTACATCCGCGATGCAAAGCGGGCGGGCACGCCTCAGATGAACCGCGGGCGCCGATTGAGCACCCGAAGTTAGGCTTCCGATAGGGCCGGAGGCTGCTTCCAGAGATGCCGGGGTCGCAGCAGCGGCGACACCGGCTGCCGTGGTGCGTACGAAATTTCGACGGTCCATAGGAGTACGGTCATGTTGGAGACGACACGTTCAGGCCGACAGCATAGCATGTGCGGGTTGGACCCGCCCTCCAGATCGTTGCCACATTCGAGTCGTACTCTCGTCAAGTCCTTGCTCATGAGCCACTACAACAAGCCCGCGGGCCTTGTCTGGACGTGGTTCGGAACGTTCATCGCGGTTGTGCTACTCAGCGCCGCCCGGCCCGTTGTCGGTCAGACAGTCATCGGGTCCGTGCTCGACGCGAACACCTCGGCGCCCCTGCCCGGTGCCGCGATAGCTACCGGGACCGATATCCGACCGTCGTGCGTTAGTCAGACAATGGTGGCGCAGTTGGTGGTGGCTTCCGGTGCATTGTGCCCTGCTCGTACGCGTATGCGATTCGAATGATCAGTGGCTCGGACCAGGCGTCCCCGAGAACCTGCAGGCCTGCAGGCAATGTCTGGTCGCGAACGAAGCCCATTGGGACCGTCAGGGCAGGGAAGCCGGTGGGTGGGGCCGGATACTGGCTGTTGTCCCCGGCGGGCGTCGTCATGTCTCCGACGAGACGGGGCGGGTTGCTCCAGCTCGGATAGATGATCGCTTCGACGTCGTATTCGGCCATCGCGGCACGAAGGCCCTCGCGAAATCGCGCCTCCTGCTCCAATCCGCGGATGCACTGCTCGTTCGTCTCAGGTGTCCCCTCGAACTCGAGGAAGCGCATCACCGAGGGCAGCACGGTTCGATAGACGCGACCGCTCTCCGAGATTTCTTTCAGCGTGCGGACAGGTGGATCGGGGATCCCCGCGAGGTAGTTCTCGATATCGTATCGAAAGCGTGAGCATCCGGTCCCTCTCCGGAGCTCGGCGAGGTCAGCAATTTCAAAGTCGCGGACCACCGTGGCACCGAGCCGCTCGAGGTCGCGGATCGCTTCTCCGAAGCGTGCCAGAATCTCGACGTCTGCGCTCTGCTTATAAGCGATTTGCTTCGCGACACCGATTCTGACCCCAGTGAGATCTGTCTTGAGAGCCGTCAGGTAGGAGGCAGGGCGACGCGCATCGGCCTCCGCGGTCACGGCGTCAACCGGATCACTCCCGGCGATGACGTCGAAGACTCGGACTACGTCCTCGACGGTCCGTCCCATGGGACCGCCAATGTCCCTGTGGGCGAAGAGTGGCATGATGCCGGCGCGGCTGGTCAGCCCCTGGGTGGAGCGAATCCCAACGAGTGCCTGATGGCTGGAAGGCCCGCGGATCGAATTTCCTGTGTCACTGCCGAGTCCGATCAGGCCCATGTTCGCAGCGACGGCGGCGGCCGTCCCACCGCTCGATCCTGCCGTCACTCGATTCAGCGCGTACGGGTTGAAGGTCCATCCGGGCAACATCGACCCGACGGTTTCGAGCGCCGTGAACGCGAACTCGGCCAGATTCGACTTGGCGAGTACGATCGCCCCTGCCTCGCGAATCTTGCGGACCTGATATGCGTCATCCGCCGCCATCGACCCTGCGAGCGATGCCGAGCCACCGGTGGTCGGCATGTCATGCGTGTTGAAGTTGTCCTTCACGATGAACGGGATCCCATGAAGCGGCCCCGTGAGTTCACCGCTGCGTCGGAGCGCGGTATCGAGTGAATCTGCGCGGGCAAACACACGAGGGTTCGTGAGAATGATCGCGTTGATCGTCGGGCCGTTCCGGTCGTACGCGTCGATTCTGTCGAGGTAGGCTTCGACGAGCATGCGCGACGTAAGTGTTCCGGCGAGCATCGCCTCGTGCGCCTCGGCAATCGTGAGCTCGATTAGCTCGACTCCGCCGACCTCTTGGGCATGGACGGCGGGCTGGATGGCGATGAAGATCGCCGTGGTCACGGCGGCCGAGGCGAGCGCACGGAAGGCGCGAGATCTTTGTCGAGTCATCCAGCCAAGCTACGAGCCCGCAGGGTGACTCGCGACGCTACCTCGAGATTAACGCTCGGGCGCGATTCCAGATATTGTCGAACATCGGTTCGGTGAGTTTGCCAGTGAACGTGTTCTGCTGGCTCGGATGAAAGGAGCAGAGGACCGTGAGTGCGTCCGACACCTCGACCTCGGCTCCGTGCCCGAACTTCGGCCGAGGCCTGGGGATCGAGAGCCCTCGATCTCCCAAGATTCGCAGCGTCTGCTGATAAGCGAAGCCGCCGAGAACCACGATGACACGAACGTTCGTCAGGACGTCCAGTTCAGCCTCGAGCCACGGGCGGCATGCGTCGCGTTCCGCCGGGGTAGGCTTGTTCGCTGGCGGCGCGCAACGGACACCGGCTGTCACGACGAGGTCGGTCAGAACCAACCCGTCGTCCAATGAGGTGGAGGTAGGTTGGCTCGCGAAGCCGGCACCGTGAAGTGCTCGGTACAGCCAGTCGCCGGAACGATCGCCCGTGAACATCCGGCCGGTGCGATTCGCGCCGTGTGCCGCCGGCGCGAGGCCCACGACCAGCACGCGTCCACTCGGGTCTCCGAAGGCGGGGACCGGACGCCCCCAATACGGCTCGTCGCGGTATGCGGCTCGCTTTTCGGTGGCGACTTGTTCCCGCCATGCGACGAGTCGGGGGCAGGCGCGGCACGCGCAGACCTCGGCCTGAATACCGTCGAAATCGATAACGTGCCGTCCTGGTCAGGCGGTGAGGTTGTCCGCTGTTTCGATGCCGTCCGAAAGGACCTTGATCGTCTCGTCGGAGGACCGACCTTCGCCTCGAGATAGCTTGCCGCGGTCGACTTTCCCCAGGTGGGTCCGCGGCAGGTCCGTCATGAAGGTCACGTCACGAGGATACTTGTAGGGCTCAAGACGACTCTTGGCCCAGTCCTGAAGCACTCCCGCGAGATCACCTGAAGCCGCAAAATCGCGATTGAGAATGACGAAAGCACTCGGCTTCACGAGCCCGTCCGGCGTCTTCACGCCGACGACCGCGGCCTCCCGCACCGAATCGTGTTCGAGAAGACAATTCTCCAACTCCTGCGGAGAAAGCCATTTGCCGCTGACCTTCAGCATGTCATCGGCCCGCCCTCCGTATGTCACGTAGCCGTCAGCGTCGATGCTGATCATGTCACTCGAGACATACCACTCGCCCTGGAATGCATCTCGCGTTTTTTCATCATCCTGCCAATATCCGATTGCGAGAGAATCTCCTCGGACCCGCATGATCCCCATTTCCCCGGCTGGGACATCGTTTCCAGCGAGATCACATGACCGGACGTCGAAGCCGTCCACGACACGTCCCAGCGTACCGGGTCGGACGTCGTCTGGACGATTGGAGATGAAGATGTGCCACATCTCAGCGGTTCCGAGGCCGTCGAGCAGCGGGATTCCGAACTGTTCTTCCCACTTGCGATGCAGCTCGACCGGCAGAGCCTCTCCCGCCGATGTCGACAGCCGAATGCCGGCGAGGTCGGGGATCTGTTCTTCGGTGCCCAGCAGGTTGTTCACCATCGTCGGGACGTTGATGAGGACGGTCGGCTGGAACTGCTCGATGCGGCGGAAGAAGGCCTCGGTCGTGCAGCGCTCCGGAAACAGGGCGGCGGTCGCACCGGCATAGAGCGGAAAAAAGAGATTGCTTCCAGTCGCGTACCCGAAGAAAAGTTTGGGTACCGAGAGCGTGACGTCGTCTTCCGTCAGGCCGAGCGTCCCCTGTCCGTAGAGCTTGGTCGTATTCAGGAACGACCGATGTGACTGAACGACCGCTTTCGGATTCCCTGTCGTACCGCCGCTGAACAGGAACATGGCCGCGTGAGCGTCGAGGGTCGGATGGAAGGCAGGCTCGGGGCTGGCAGAAGACAGTCGTTCCGAGAATGACTCGGTCCCCACTTCGAGGAACACAGGGGGCGCGCTCAGTTCCGTCGCGGCTGCACTGAACTCGTCGAATACCTCGGTATGCACGAGGGCGACGGTCGGTGTGGTGTAGTCGAGGAAGTAGCTGGTCTGATCCGACTTCAATTGCGGATTGACCATGACTACTACGGCACCCGCTCGGAGAATTCCGAAGAGTGCGCCGACATAATCCACGCCGTCCGGCAGGGCGATGAGCACCCGGTCGGTCGGCTTCAGGCCCGCCTCCTGCAGGAGCGTCGCGTATCGGCCGGCCAGCTCGTGTAGCTCCCCGTAGGTCGTTTCTCCGCGGTCCGTCAGGAGTGCGCGCCGGTCCCCGTGCTGCTCGGCGTGGTGCCGGACGAACGGGTCGTAGATGTTCAACGGTTGTAGTGGTATTGCAGTCATGGCGTGAGGATACGTGACAGCTAGAATGATGGTCAATCGTAGCTCCTCACTCCCACGGCCCCAGAGCGATGTCGATTCACCGTCTCGCAGAGATGACATGGGAGGAGGTACGCGATGCTCGCTCGGACGGCAGCGTCGCAATTCTTCCGGTCGGGGCTGTCGAAGCGCATGGCCCGCATCTGCCACTCGGCACGGATGTGGTAATCGCTGAGGCCATGGCCCGGTCCTGTGCGGAAAAGCTGGGCGAGCGTGAGGTTGTGGCCTTCGTTCTCCCGCCGCTGTGGTATACCGCGGCTGGCTTTGCGGATAACTTTCCAGGCACGATCTGCGTGGACGAACGCACCGTGTCCGACCTCATTCGTCAGATCGCGACTTCACTGAAAGGGCAGGGGATCACGACGTTGGCGATTGCGAACGCGCACCTCGATCCGACGCACGTGGATGCTCTCCGTGCCGTTGCATCCGACCCTCCCGCCGGGTCCAGGATCGTCTTTCTGGATCTCACGCAAAGACGCAATGCCGAGCAGCTCACCGAGGAGTTCCAGACCGGTGCCTGCCATGCGGGTCGATTCGAGGGAAGTATCGTCCTCGCGGAGAACCCTGAGCTGTTTCGTGAGGACAAGGCGCGAGAGCTGGAGCCGAATCCGGCTTCGTTGTCGACTGCCATCGGAAAGGGACACACCTCTTTTGAAGAGGCCGGCGGAACGAGGGCTTACTTCGGTTGGCCTGCGGACGCCACCGCCGAAGAGGGACAAGCCACCATCGAAACGCTGGGCGCACTGCTCGCCGACGCCATTGTTGAAGAGGGCGCATGAGCGCTCTCAGTCGATACAACGCCCTGGTCACCGGAGGTGGCCGAGGAATTGGAGCGGCCGCGGGCCTGGCATTGGCCAAGGCCGGTGCGAAGGTCTCGCTGGCCGCCAGGAACGAGGCGCAGGTGGTCGAGATCGCGTCCGAGATCAGGCGCAACGGCCAGGAAGCATTCGCGTTTCGTTGTGACGTGACCGATCCGCGTCAGGTGCGCGATCTGGCCTTGTCGGCGACCGAGGCCATGGGTCGCATCGACATCCTTGTGAACAACGCTGGGACCGCCACGTCGAACCCGCTCTCGAAAATCACGCACGCCGAGTGGCAGCACATCATGGATGTGAATGCGACCGGCACCTTTCTGTGCAGCCAGGCAGTGTACGAAAAGATGGCGAGTCGCCGGTGGGGTCGGATCGTCAATGTTGCGTCGATCGCAGGCTTGGAAGGTGACAAGTACATCTCGGCCTACACCGCCGCGAAGCACGCAGTGGTCGGCTTTACGAAGGCGATGGCGATCGAGTCCAAAGGGAAGGGCATCACCGTGAACGCAGTATGTCCCGGCTACGTAGACACCCCTCTGACCGACGAGACGATCTCTCGGATCATGCACCACACGGGCAAGTCGTGGGAGGAGGCGTTGATGTCCTTGCTGGGGCAGTCAGGCCAGCCTCGCCTGATCCGGGCTCATGAGGTAGCAGACGAAATCGTCTCGCTTTGCCTCGAGGAATCGGGCGGCCGGAACGGAGAACTCGTGATACTCGATGCTTCGGAGACGCCGTGAGTTACGAGCACATCAACCCTGAGGCTCTGGGCGAGCCCAAGGGCTGGACCAACGGGATGCTGGCACCGGCCGGAGGGCGGGTGCTGTTCGTCGCGGGTCAGGACGCCGCCATGCCCGAAGGTCACGTAGTTACGGATGACTTTGTCGAGCAATTCGGTATCGCTCTCGCCAAGACCCTCGCGATCGTCTTTGCCGCTGGCGGTGACGCCTCGTCGATCGGCCGCATGACAGTTTTCGTTACCGACTTGGATGCGTATCGTGCGGCCCGAAAGGAGATCGGTGGCGTCTACCGTGAGCACATGGGCAGGCACTTCCCGGCAATGGCCCTGATGGAGGTGTCTCGCTTGGTGGATCCCCGCGGCCAAGTCGAAATCGAGACCACAGCAGTGATCGCTGCATCCGGAGAGAGTTGATCGTGTTCCAGCCCAAGTCATTTTTGTATTCGCTCGACGCCGACACTGGTGTCGCGACAATCACGCTGAATCGTCCAGATCGACTCAACGCACTGACGTTCGAAGTGTACGACGAGCTCCGGCGCGCCTTTTACGCTCTCCATGACGAAGAGGACGTGCGGGTCATCGTGCTTACGGGCACTGGCCGTGGCTTCTGCACCGGCGGGGATGTTGAGGACATCATTGGCCGACTCTTTGAGCGTGAAATGCGGGGCCTGCTCGAATTCACGCGGATGACCTGCGATCTCATTCTGTCGATTCGGAAGTGCCGAAAGCCTGTTGTCGCCGCACTGAACGGCACGGTCGCCGGCGCGGGAGCCGTAATCGCGACTGCGTGCGATATGAGAATCGGCACCGAGTCAGCGAAGATTGCCTACCTATTTACCCGGGTGGGGTTGTCCGGTGCTGACATGGGCGCGGCCTGGATGCTTCCCCGAATCGTGGGCATGGGGAAGGCGAGCGAGTTACTCATGACGGGGGACTTCATCAGCGCCGCCGAAGCTTATCGGATCGGACTGTACAATCGAATCGTGGACGACGGTACGGTGGTGGAAGCCGCAACTGAGCTGGCACAGAAGCTCGCTCGCGGACCCTCGTTCGCACTCGAGATCACCAAGGACTCACTGAATCGTGAGGCGAGTATGGACCTCGCCGGTGCGCTCGAGGCCGAGGCTCAGATTCAGGCGGCGCTTATGCTGCACCCAGACTTCCGCGAGTCCTACGACGCATTCATCGAGAAGCGTCCCGCGAACTTTCTCTAAATCGTGTGTTCGGTTCCCTGGATCCGCTGGCGGGGAATCGCAGGAGACCTGACATAGATGTCTGATATCCATTCCGTCCGCGCATTTCTCGAGTCCGCCCACCACGAGTGGAACGACAAGGTGGCTTCGTTCGCCTCCCGCGAGCTCGCGGAGCGCCCTGAACCCGTTGATGACGCTGCCGGGCGAGAAGAGGCCCGGGAGCTTCTGAAGCTCATGGGCGCTGCCGGCATCTTTGCGCCGATTGGCCATCGCGACCTCCGTGCTTGTTGCATAGCGCGTGAACTCGTGGCGGCGGCATCACCGCTCGCCGACGCGGTATGGGCCCTCCAAGGGCTGGCCATCACGCCGCTCCTGATCGCCGGTACGGACGCCCAGCGCGCACAGTGGGTCGAGCCGGCGCTGGCCGGTGAGATCATGGGTGCCTTCGCGATCACAGAACCGGAAGCCGGCTCCGATGTCGCCTCTATGCGAACCCGTGCGGTTCTCGATGGCGACGACTATGTCATTGAGGGCCACAAGTGGTTCATCAGCAACGCGGGAATCGCCGATTACTACGTGGTCTTTGCTTCGACCGACCCGGACCAGGGTAGCCGTGGCATTTCGGCGTTCCTTGTGCCGGCCGACGCGGAGGGACTGACCTTCCGTGGCCCGCAGATCATGAGTGCAGCGCACCCGCTCGGGAAGATCGTGTTCGACGAGTGTCGGGTGCCGGTGGACAACAGGATCGGAGACGAGGGGCGTGGCTTCATGATCGGTATGGCGACGCTCGATCAGCTTCGGCCAACCGTTGGAGCTGCTTCGTGTGGAATGGCGGAGCGCGCGTTGCGTGAGGCGCTGGGACACGCGGTGCGGCGCGAGCAGTTCGGACAGCCGCTCGCCGACTTCCAGATCATCCAGGAGAAGTTCGGGCGCATGGCCATCGAGCTGGCCGCCTCTCGACTGCTCGTCTACCGGGCTGCCTGGGAGAAGGATCGCGGGGCCGATCGAATCACGATCGAGGCTGCGATGGCGAAAGCATATGCGACCGAGGCTGCGCAACGGATCATCGACGAATCGATTCAGATTCTCGGCGCTCGCGGGGTGCTGGCGGATCATCCGTTGGACCGGCTGTACCGCTCGGTCAGGTCACTGCGTATCTACGAGGGAACCACCGAGATCCAGCACCTGATCATCGCCGGCCAGATGATTGCTGAAGCGAAAGCCGAAGTCGCGGATCTCGAAGGGTGAAGATTCTCGTAGTCGGTGGTGGCCCTTCAGGGCTGTACTTTTCGATTCTCATGAAACGGGCGGATGCCTCTCATGAGGTCGTCGTGCTCGAGCGCAACCTTCCCGACGACACGTTTGGTTTCGGGGTTGTCTTCAGTGATGCCACGATCGCCGATGTGGAGAGCGCCGACCCCGAGACCTATCGAGCGATCACCGATCACTTCATTCGTTGGGACGACATCGACGTTCATTACGGTGACGATGTAGTTCGGTCCACCGGCCACGGGTTCAGCGGGATGAGTCGTCAGCGATTGCTAACGGTTCTTCAAGAACAGGCGACAGAACTCGGCGTCGATATTCGGTTTGAGACCGAGTTCGCCGGGTTTGGTGAGGAGGGCAGTGCTCCGGAAGACTACGATGTCATTATCGGCGCGGACGGCGCGAATTCCGCCGTCAGGGACGCTTTGGCCGACCGTTTCCAGCCCTCGTTCGATTGGCGCCCCAATCGCTTCGTGTGGCTCGGTACGACCAAGCCGTTCCCCGCGTTCACGTTCTACTTCCGCGAGAACGAACACGGACTATGGCGCGTTCACGCATACCAGTATGAGCCGGGTCGATCGACGTTCATCGTCGAGTGCACAGAGGAAACCTGGCGCTCGGCAGGGATGGAGGACGCCCAGGAAGATATGGTCACTGCTTACTGCGCGGAGTTGTTCGCCGAAGAGCTCGCCGGTCACGAACTCATCGAGAACCGGAGCGTATGGCGCAGTTTCCCCACGATTCGGTGCAAGAACTGGTTTGTTGACAACGTTGTTCTCATGGGCGATGCGGTGCACACCGCGCACTTTTCCATTGGCTCGGGCACCCGCCTTGGGATGCTTGATTCGATCGCCCTGCGAGATGCGCTTGTCGCAGAGTCATCGGTCGAGGCAGCGCTGTCTGCCTATCAGGAGGCGCGTCAGCCAGCGGTTGAATCGTTGCAGCGAGCGGCTCAGGCCAGCCTGGAATGGTTCGAGGCGACAGAACGGTATCTGGATCTGGATCCAGTCCAGTTCGCCTTCACCCTTCTGACCCGCAGTCTCCGGATTACCCACGAGGATTTGCGGCTCAGGGATCCAGATTTCCTGGTTTCAGTCGATGCGCTCGTCGCCGATCAGGCGGAAACTCAGAGCCGCACGCACGTATCTCGCCGCCCGGTGCCGCCTCCGATGTTTACCCCGTTCAGGCTCCGAGAGGTGGTCGTTCCGAATCGTGTCGTCGTCTCACCCATGTGTCAGTACATGGCGGTAGACGGGACTGTTGGCGACTGGCACCTGCAGCACCTTGGCAGCCGTGCGGTCGGGGGGGCGGGCATGGTCTATGCCGAGATGACCGATGTATCGCCGGAGGCGCGGATCTCACCCGGATGCGCGGGGCTGTACAAGCCTGAGCACGTCGACGCGTGGAAGCGGATCGTGGACTTCATTCACGGAGAGAGTCCGGCCAAGGTCGCCATGCAGCTTGGACACGCAGGCCGCAAGGGTGCTACGAAAAACCTCTGGGAGGGAGACAGTGAACCGCTCCGCGAAGGTGGATGGGAACTGCTATCGGCCTCGCCTCTGCCCTACTTCCCTGATCGGAGCCAGACGCCGCGGGAGATGACCCGCGCGGACATGGACGAGGTCTTGCGGGACTATGTGAGGGCTACCGAGTACGCGAACGAGGCTGGCTTTGATCTGCTCGAAGTCCACATGGCGCATGGGTATCTCCTCGCATCCTTCATCTCGCCTCTCACGAACCAGCGCGCCGACGGGTACGGCGGATCACTCGAGAACCGCATGCGGTTCCCCCTCGAAGTGTTCGACGCGTGCAGGGCTGTGTGGCCGGACGAACTGCCTATGAGCGTTCGGGTCAGTGCCGTCGACTGGATGCCGGGTGGTATTGGGCCGGAAGACACCGTAGAGGTGTCCCGGATGCTCGTAAGTCATGGCTGCGACGTGGTGGACGTGTCTTCGGGGCAAACCGTTCCTGACCAGCAGCCCGTGTACGGACGCCTGTTTCAGACACCATTCGCCGACCGGGTTCGGAACGAGGTCGGCATCTCGACGATGGCGGTCGGGAATATCTCCTCGTGGATGGACGTGAATACGATTATCGCCGCTGGGCGCGCAGATTTGTGCCTCATTGCCCGCGCCCATCTTTTCGATCCGTACTGGACCCGACACGCGGCGCACATGCTGGGGTATCACTTGCCGTGGCCGAATCAGTACAAGTCGGTTGAACGCTACACGCCCCGTTTCGAGTTCCATTTCGGCGGCGAGTAGGGACCGGAGGACTCTGTGGATATCCGGACCAAGCTGGTCCTAACTCTGGTATCGGTGTCGCTTGCGAGCATGCTCGTGTTCGGTCTGATCACGTATCGGACGGTTCAGGGAGAGTTCGGCACCCGAACGACGGCCCCGTAATGCTGATCTCCAGTGGCGTCCTCGCGCTGTGTGCCTCGAAGGCTCGGCCGATTGGTCGAACGTTGGGTATAGGTATGTTGTTGGTCTACATGGGCTATTGGGGCACACTGTACGCCGTCGTATAACGGTCGGGCGAAGCCCGGCCGACCTATTTCAGGAGAGACGATGTCCGAGGCGGTTACTTACGGGGAGTACCTGAGAATCGACGAGCTTCTTTCGCTGCAGCAGCCGCGAGATGAGGTCGAGCACGACGAAATGCTCTTCATCGTCATCCATCAAGTCTACGAACTCTGGTTCAAGGAGGTGTTGCACGAACTGGACTTCTGTAAGCGACTTCTGGGGTCGGGAGACTCGATCAGAGCCCAGAAGACGCTTCATCGCGTACTCACCATCTTGAAAGTGATGGTGTCCCAGCTCGACGTGCTGGAGACGATGACACCGACTGAGTTTCTGACGTTTCGGGAGCGACTGGATAGCGCGAGCGGATTTCAGAGTGATCAGTTTCGGCAGCTCGAGTTCGCCCTGGGGAAGAAGTCGCAATCGGCCCTCGATCGCTTTCCCGAGGGTAGTCGAGCGCGGGTCGCGCTTGAGGAGCGGTGGGGCCAGTCCACCCTGTGGGATGCCGTGCTCCAGTACCTGGCGAGCCAGGGCTACGAGATCCCCGCAGCGCATCTTGAGCGCGATGTGGTAGCTCCGGTCGAGCCCTCATCCGGGATCCAGAGCGTCCTGATCGACATCTACCGTAATGACGCTCCGAACACGAGCCTCTGCGAGCGTCTTGTGGATCTCGACGAGGGGATCCAAGAGTGGCGGTATCGCCATGTGAAGATGGTCGAGCGGACCATCGGAGTGAAAATGGGCACGGGAGGCTCGATGGGCGCCGCATATCTTCGCAGCACCCTCAACGCTTCGCTTTTTCCGGATCTGTGGGAGATCCGGGCTCAGCTTTAGCCATGGTTGCCGTACCCCACACGCTCACGTCGCTGCAGGCAAGCGAGAACTCGCTGGCGCCGCACTATTCGTCCTTTCGGGTCTCGGAACAACTTCTTTTCACAGGCCATTCCCATCAGGCCTGGCCGGACGCTGGCTTCGCAGGTCAAAAACAGGCATGGCTCGATGCTGCGCTACACGCAGACGGGAAGTGGGATGCGGTCCAGGAGCAGGTCGACCGTGTCTGTGCCGGATACAGAACGCTCATGGGTGGCTGCGAGGGCGACCTGACACTCGACTCGAACACACATGCTTTGGTCGTGCGCTTCCTCTCTGCGCTCCCGCTTCGTGACCGGCCTCGAATCGTCACGACCGATGGAGAATTTTACTCCGTCCGGCGGCAGCTTGATCGACTCGCGGAAGAGGGAGTGGAAGTCGTTAAGGTCTCGGCCGACCCCGTCGATACGCTCGGCGAACGTCTCGCGGCTGAAGTCGATGATCGGACCTCCTGCGCCATGGTATCCTCGGTCCTCTTCGGGAGCGGTCTGATCGCTTCGGGTCTCTCTAGGGTGGCGGAAGCGTGTAGCGCGGTTGGGGCGGAGATGCTGGTCGACGCGTATCACTCCCTAGGAGTCGTCCCCTTCTCGCTCAAGGGCATGGACCAAGCCTTCGTCATCGGCGGGGGCTACAAGTATCTCCAGTGTGGCGAGGGAGTCTGTGTCCTCCGTGTCCCTCCGGGGTGCTCTATGCGCCCGGTCGTCACCGGATGGTTTGCGGAATTCGCTGAGCTCGCTGTGGCGCGGACGCCCGGTGAGGTGCCCTATGGCGTTGGCTCAGCACGCTTTGCGGGCTCTACATATGACCCAACATCGCAGTATCGCGCTGCGGCCGTCATGGGATTCTTCGAAGAGCAGGGGCTGGATGCGAGTTTTCTCAGGGCCGTGAGCCAGCATCAGGTGGGGTTGCTGGCCGAGACCTTCCGGAGCCTGGATCTCGATCCGGATACGGTACGCCTGCGTCACGACGTGTTGACGACCGAGCGAGCCGGTTTCCTGGCACTTGAAGCGCCCGAAGCGGGAGGGTTATGCACGCGGCTACTCGAGCGAGGTGTGCGGACGGATGCCCGCGGGACGGTGCTCCGCTTCGGGCCTGCGCCGTATCACAGTGATGCGCAAATCGTTGATGCGATTGCGGTGCTTTCGGAGGTCCTCTAGCCCCCGGCGGTCACCGATTCGGCCACTGGGGCGTCGATCGAGACTGCGTCTCCGACCTTCACTTCTCCGTCGTTCAGGACCACACCGTAGGCTCCGCCATTCCAGTGCGGATCGAGCGCGGCGGTGAATCCTTCTACTTGAGCGTCCATTCGCTCGCACGGTAGCGTCTCACCGTACAGCCGGATACGAACGCCACCGAGGGTCAGGATGTGATCCCGGGTGTTCTCCAGTCGGATCCCGCTCACCATGATGTTGGCTCTCCGCATGCCGGGCTCGACGTCCGGCAAATCTGCCATGATCTGGTCGAGTACCTCCTTCTCGATAATCGTCACCTGACGTTTTGAGCGTCCGAGGTTCGCGTCCGAATCGATGCCTTTCCCCTCGACCAAGGTGATCGCGTCCGCGGGGTCCATCACCCCCCGGTGCGCTCTCTTGGTCCAGAGTGCTTCTACTCGTCCGTTCATGTCAGTCTCCCGGGCGCCGCATTGACGGCACGTTCACGATGTTCTCCCACTCCGATGCGTCCGAGCGCGCAACCACCGCGATCACGGGCTCCGCGTCGCTGAGGTTGATAACCTCGTGGGGCACACCGGGCTCAATAAAGATGAAATCACCAGCTTGGTTGTCCATAGTTTTCTCGAGGTTATCCCCGTACTCGTGGCGCACATGCCCCTGAAGGATGAAGAGCATGACTTCGAAATCGACATGGATGTGGGCATAAGCCACGGCGCCTGGCGGCACGGTCGCCACGTTCATGGAGAGCTTGCTGGCACCGACGTTTTTGGCGGACATGCCGGTCTTGTACTGAATGCCGTTCCACCCCCTGTGCGTGTCGGGATTTCGAATGCAGAGGATGCCGTCGCCGTTCTCGGTACGTGCCTTGAGCTCCGCAGGATCGTTGCCGGTGTCCGTGCCGTTGCCCGTGGTTTCGCCGTTCTTGTCGCTCATCGCATTACCGCCTCGATCTCATCGGGAGTGCGTGCGAGGCTCTTCGTGAGCACCTCCACGCCATCTTCCGTAACGACCACGACGTCCTCTACGAAGACCGCGATCTCAAGATCATGATTGTAGTACCAAGGCTCGACGGTGAAGACCATGCCGGGCTCGAGCGGTTCATTGATCAGCGCGGGATCACCGGCGTTCAATCCGATGTGGTGTCCGAAGAACGAGGGGGTCTGCATGTACTTCTCTTCGTCATCCGGAATCGCGGCGTACGCAATCTCGGTCAACTCCGCGAAGGTCACGCCCGGTCGGATCGCGGCGATGATGGCGTCTGCAGCCACGATACTCACCATCATTTTCTCTCTCTGAATCAGAGTGAATGTTCCGTCCACTGGGAAGGTGCGTCCCACGTCACTGATGTACCCGTCGATCTCACAACCTACGTCGAGGATGACCAACTCGTCGGACTCCATGGGACGGTTTCGTCGCCCGTAGTGCGATGCGAGCACGCGCCATGGCCAGAGACTGTTTGGCCCCGACTTCACGATCGGCGTGAAAGGGATGGTCTGTGAGCCGAGCGCCCGACACGTCGACTCGAATTCTCCCTGTAGCGTCCGCTCGTCGACTCCCGCTCGGATCAATTCAGCCGAGGAAAGGATTGCCTGGCTCGTGGCGTCAGCCGCGATCTGCATTTTCTGCAACTCATAACGACTTTTCACCATGCGTCCCCGAGCCACTTCTTCGAACGCGTTCTGAACCTGGGCTTCTGGGAAGTCGACACGCAGTTTCATGATCATGGTCTGGAGAGCGTCTGGAGCGCCGAACATCGCGACCTCTGGCTGCCGCAGTGCGCCGCCTGAGCCTCCGTTGACACGCAGGACTGTGCGGCCTCTCACACGCTGAGCTAGGTACCGGGGTAGATCCTCGATATCTCTGTACTCTTCCATGCCTGCGTTGCCGCGGAGCTGGAAATCATTGAGCAGTGGGCGACCGGGAAAATCGTTTCGGCGGCCCGGGTTCTCGAAGCGATAGTCGGTCTTCGGGAGGAAGAGGACCGTTCGGTCGCGGTCCGCGTCGAGGACGAGCATCGAGTTTGGCACCTCGAGCCCCGTATAATACCAGAAGTCTTCGAGCTGCCTGAACGTGTCTCCGTGCGTGAGCCCGTCAGAGGAAGGGACGAGCATGATTCCACCGCCCGTGTGGCGAAGGAGCCGGATCATGTTGCTACGCCGGAACGAATATTCCTGCGGCCGGAAGTCGAGCCGGCGCACCCACTCGCCGTAGCGTTGTTCAGGTGGGAACTCGGGGGCTTCGGGGGAGGCCGGTTCAGGCTCCTGGGCCCCAGCGGAGGGAGCCGCGAGCAGGGCCGAGGTGAGAAGCGAGAGGCCGATCAGTGATCGCATGTAACAAAAAACCGGGCGCGGGTTAGGGGACCTCGGTACGTTGGGCGTGTTGTTCGGAGCCCGCTAGCCCCCCCGGACGTCGGTGTCGGGTCATGCACTGACCGGTGTTGCAAGGAGGTCGAAACTGTCCCTGAAGCTTCAAATCGAACTCGTGTATGACACCGGCTGTCCGAACGTCGACCTCGCGCGCGTCGTTTTGACGACTGCTTGCCGAAGTGCCGAGATCCCTGCGGTCTGGACCGAGTGGGACAGCGAAGACCCGAGGTGCCCGCCTTACGGGCAAAACTTGGGGTCGCCGTCCGTCCTGGTGAACGGTGAAGACGTCGCGCCCGGCCCTCATCCGTGGGCCGAACGGAATCCCGATGCAGGCCCGAGATGCCGAGTCTATCGAGACGGTGATTCCATCGTGCAGGCTCCTCCTCAGGCTAGGGTCGAGGATGCGATCGCCCGCGCCATGCAGCCCGAGGTCGGCTAGCTCACACGCCTGGGCAACGTCGATCGTTGACCCGTATATGGAGTCCGAGGTCTTCCTGATAAGCGTATTCTCGTTCTCAGGGCAGAAGGGACCTGTGCGGAGACCAGTCACGCAGTAACGGCGGTGTGAAACCGTTGCGAGGGAATCCCTTCGGGGGCAAGCGATTAGCCAGTGCGACGTGCTTGAGTAAGCGACGCTCAGGGTGATCTCGCTGTTCGGCACCCTTCCGGGCCTCGTATCCGTCGAAAACATGTGGGGCACCGACTACGGCATCATGATGGGGTGGGCGGGCTCGATCGGCCTGGCTCGGGCAAGCTGGATTCTGGTCCCGCTGCCCCAGTTCCCGTTGATCGCGAAAAAATGGTGCAAGGCGTAAGCAGAGAACGCACGCCATAGGCCGAAGAGGGACACCGGAAGCATAAGAACCGTTTGCCGGACTGATTCCGACACAAAGAGGTTGGCACCTACCCCGTGCCGGTTTGTCGACCCTGCAGTAGAATCCTTGGAGCGCCCTCCCACACCGTTTCACTCATCCGTTCACGGTATCCCATGAAGACCTCGAGATTGTTTTACTCGAATGCGGTCGCGCTCTTCGCGTTTGCCGCATTCGCACTCCCATCGCAGCCCCTTGAGGCTCAGGACCGCGGCATCGACGTCGTTCTCGACTCGGCGCTCCTCGCCGGATACAACTGGCGAAACATCGGTCCTGACCGTGGTGGTCGTTCGATCACTGCGTCGGGAGTGAAGGGGCGCCCTGCCGAAGGGTACTTCGGTGCTGTCGGTGGGGGTCTGTGGAAGACCTCCGACTCCGGGGAGAACTGGCTCCCGGTGACCGACTTCCAGATCTCGTCGGCATCTGTCGGGGCGATGGCGGTCAGCGAGACGAATCCGGACTTGGTCTTCATTGGTACCGGCGAGACCTGCATTCGCGGAAATATTCTTCCGGGCGATGGCGTGTATCGCAGCCGCGACGCTGGTGAGACATGGGAGCACGTCGGTTTCAGGAATTCCCACGGGATTTCGAAGATCCGAATTCATCCGACGAATCCGGATATCATCTTCGTCGCCTCGTTCGGGAAGTACAGCGCTCCGAGTGAAGAGCGGGGTGTCTTCCGGAGCACGGACGGTGGCGATACCTGGGAGCGCGTTCTGTTCCGGAACGACGAGACCGGTGCCATCGACATCGTGATCGACCGCAACAACCCGGACGTACTCTACGCGGCGTTGTGGGAGGCGTACCGCAAGGAGTACCAGATGTCCTCAGGTGGTGAGGGCTCCGGGATGTTCAAGAGCGTCGACGGAGGGACCACTTGGGAGGAAATGACCCGTGCACCGGGAATGCCTCAGGAAGGTCTCGTGGGCCGAATCGGCCTGGCAGTTTCGGGCGCCGACTCGAACCGACTGTGGGCACTCTACGAGAACGACAACGGCGGACTCTTCCGCAGTGACGACGCCGGCGAGACCTGGGAGTTGATCAACACCGACCGCGCGATTCGTCAGCGGGCGTTCTACTACACACACGTCTTCGCCGATCCGATGGATCGCGACGTCGTCTACATGCAAAACACATCGTTCTTCCGATCGACGGATGGCGGTGAGACGTACGAGTCGATCAACAACGGCACGCACGGCGACTTCCACGACATGTGGATCGATCCGGACGATCCGACGCATATTCTGGTCGCCAATGACGGTGGTGGTGCGGTCAGTGTGAACACCGGTGAGAAGTGGACGGACCAGGAGTTCTCGACGGCCCAGTTCTATCACGTGGTCACGACGGCGCATGAGCCGTTCCATGTCTGCGGATCTCAGCAGGACAACTCGACACTCTGCCTGCCGGGCAACTGGAATGCGTCCCGCATGGGCTTTGGTCAGGGCGGCAGTGATGGCGGTTCGATCACCGAAGGCTCGATGGACGTGGCGTATCGCGCGGGTGGTGGAGAGCCCGGCTATATCGCGCCCGATCCCAAGGACATCGATGTCTTCTTTTCTGGGACGAACAACGGGTCCTACATCGACAAATTCAATCGTCGACTCGGGACTTCGCGTGAAGTAAACCCGTATCCGTGGTTCTACTCGGGGGAGCCGGCCATCGAGATTCGTGAACGGTGGCAGTGGACCTTCCCGATCATCTTCTCGACAGTCGACGAGAACCGGATGTACACGTCGTCCCAGCGCCTTTGGATGACGGAAGACGGGGGCGGGACCTGGGCGCAGTTGAGTGATGATCTGACACGCGCTGATCCATCGACGCTTCAGCACACCGGCGGACCGATTACGGGCGACATGAACGGGCCCGAGGTCTACGCGACGATCTTCTCTGTCGGACCGGGCAAGCTCGATGCGGATGTCATCTGGACGGGCTCCGATGATGGGCTCGTACACGTCACGCGCGACAACGGCCAGAACTGGGCGAACGTGACGCCCACGGACATGCCGGACTTCGGGCGTGTCAGCCAGATCGATGCGTCTTCGTTCGACTCGGGTCGGGTGTACATGTCCGTGCGCCGCCCGCTGCTTGATGACTTCGCACCGTACATCTGGCGGACGGCCGACTATGGCACGTCCTGGACCATGATCGTGAATGGCATTCCAGCCGACGCTTACGTCCACGTGGTGCGTGAGGATCCTCGCCGTGACGGGCTTATCTACGCGGGTACGAACCGCGGTGTATACATCTCATACAACGACGGAGATCGCTGGCAGGCGTTGAATCCGAATCTGCCGGATCTGCCGATTATCGACTTGATCGTTGAGGAGAACGAGCTCGTTGCTGGTTCGCACGGGCGTGGCTTTTGGGTACTCGACAACATGGCCCCGCTTCGTGAGATGATGCCGGGAATGACCGCGGACGGGTCGAAGCTGTTTACGCCACCGACCGCGACGCGGTCGGCTGGCGGTGTGACGATCAGCTGGTGGATCGGCGATGAGGACCCCGGCGCCCAGCTCGAGATTCTCGACGCGACTGGCGATGTGCTTCGCACCTACACGCCGGCCGTGGAAGACGCACCGAGCGGCGGGCCGGAGGCTAGGTACAGTGGTCCTTCTCTTTCGAACGAAGCTGGCCTCAACTACCTGCACTGGGACCTGCGGACGGAGCCGGCTGCGGTCTTTCCCGGGATGATCCTGTGGGGCGTGCGCACCTTCAGCCCGGCTGTGCCGCCGGGGACCTACTCCGTTCGGTTGACTGCGAACGGTGCGACTCAGACGGTGCCTCTCACGGTTCAGGGAAATCCTTGGATTACTGATGTGACCGATGCGGACCTGCAGGCTCAGTACGACTTCGGTCGGGCGGTGCGTGACAAGGTCACTGAAGCGAACAGCGCGGTAATTTCGGTTCGCAACATGAAAGCCCAGCTCGAGAACCGACTCGAGCGGTCGGACGACCGACGCCTCCGGGACGCTGGCGCTAGGCTCGATGGCAGCGCGTCCGAAGTCGAGGGGAACATCTACCAGGTTCAGAATCAGGCGGGCCAGGATCCGCTCAACTTCCCGATCAAAGTGAACAACCGACTCGCGAACCTTATGTCGATGTCGGAGCGCGGAGACGGACGGCCCGGGAACAACATGCCTGTCATCTTTGACATTCTGGTAGAAGAGCTGCAGGGCTACACGGACCGGCTCGACATCATCTGGTCAGAGGAACTCGCAGCGGTCAACGCGATCCTGGGTGGACTCGACCTGCCGGCGATCGATCCGAGCTGTGCGCAGCCGGAAGGTTGCATGGTTATGTAGAGCCGAACGGTTCGGCAGGATATGATGGAGCGAGCGGCTCCGACCTCTGTGGTCGGGGCCGTTCGTGTATGGGTCAGTCATCGATTCTAACCGTTCCCCTTGGTGTCACATCGAAGGGAGATAGGTCTGTTGTTGTCGGGTGCCGGAGCAAGATGATCTGCCGACCCCGTTCGGAGTGCCTTGATCGGCTGCTCCTCCACGCCTGTCCGAAGCGGTTCAGGGATCGCTTCAAGGGCTGGTGGAGGCGTTTCGCGAGCAGCACAGGGAGCCACATTACATAGTGGTGCGACTGCGACTGTGGTCGTGGTCGGTGTGGCTGGCGACGTGACCCATAATGGACTGACCACGGAGGTCAATCTGAAGTTCTACATTCCCGGCGCCCAGTGGGAGCTGGTGGCGCAGGGAAAATCGACGCCGATGCGACTCGTCGTCTCGGCTGTTACGGGCCTGGGGTTCACCTTCCTATTGAGCAGCTACCTCGGCACGCTGCTATACGGTGTCAGCGCGGGCGGGTATTCATGAACAACCGGTTAATGGCGCCTGAGTTGGCGAAACCGATTTCAGGGAGTCCGTCGCCGTTCAGATCGGCGACGGATACGCCATAGCTCGAGTTCTCCTCCTCACCCAGCCACACTTCTGTCCAGCCGGTCCCACTGCCGTCATTCAGATAGACCGCGTTGAGTCCGCGGACGTTCGAGATCACAAGGTCCTGGTCGCCGTCTCCATCGAGGTCCGCAGCCACGCTCATATAAGTCTGCTCGTCATGCCCGAACGCGACACCTGATTCGAAAGTTCCGTCGCCATGACCGAGATAGACGGCGTTCGGCTCGCCGATGTTTCCGGCCACGATGTCGACTCGTCCGTCGCCGTTCAGGTCTTCGAGCAGGACGGATCGGGTCTCGTCGTGCCCGGTGCCGAACTCGCGGACCTCCGCGAAACCGAGATTGCCATCATTGAACAGAATCTGGTTGGCCTGTCCGTCTCGGTTCGCGAGTACCAGGTCGATATCCCCGTCGGAATCGACGTCACCGAGTGCGACCGCGATGGTCGAACCGTCTGGGTCACCAAACGTCCGCTTTGGACCGAAGTGTCCCGTGCCGTCGTTTAGGTAGAAACCATTGGCTGTGCCGCGGTTGGTCACGAGGACGTCCAGTGAGCCATCGCCGTCCATGTCGAACAGCTGAGCACTTCGGGTCGGCTCGACGTCTCCGCTGACGTCCCAGGCGTAAGAAAATCGCCCGTTCCCGTCGTTGAGGTACACCCAGTTCTCCGCTCGGTCATTCCCCACGACAACATCGACGTCGCCATCGCCGTCGAGATCTCCGGCGGGGACGGCATACGTCGTGGCCTTCTCGGGTCCGAGCGCGTAGCCCACCGTGAACTGTCCTGCGCCGTTGTTGAGGTAGACCTCGTTGAGTTGAGCCCAGTGACGCCCGTTCGCATAGATGGCGTCGCGGTCGCCGTCTCCGTCTACATCAACGAAGGCGACGGACGCGGTGAGGTCCTCAGCAGTACCGAGGACGTTGCGGTCCGTCGAGACGAAGGAGCGCTCCTGGGCGGCTAGGCACGCCGGAAGCGAAATCAGAATCGCGAGCTGGTACGTGGATCTCATTCTAGTTCATGCCTGCCTGCTCGCGGACGTAGCGCGCGGCTTCTTCGTGCGTGCCGAACCACACACTGCCCTTGGACTTCATGTGATCGATCAGCCCTTCGAGCGCCACGATCCGTGAGCGATGCCCACTGACGTGGGGATGCATGGTCAGCAGAAACATCGTTCCCTCCTCCCATGCCTTGTCGAACTCGTCGATCCAGACCTGCATGACATCCCGTGGGTTCATGTAGCTGTTGCCGCGGGGGTTGAAGAGCGGCGCGTCATCGAGGATCCATTCGACCGGAAGCTCGACGACCCCTGTCGCCTCACCGTCCTGAAGCAGCTCGTAGGGTCGGTCGTCGTGCATGAGTGAGCTCTCATACAGGAAGCCCATATCACGCACGATACGGAGCGTATTCGGAGAGTGATTCCATGACGGCGCTCGGTACCCGACGGGTCTCGTCCCCGTGATCTCTTCGATCTCGTCGACGGCCTGTCTGAGAAGCCGCTCCTCCGTCGGGCCGTCCAGCGCGGTGTTGAGCTCATGAATCCAGCCGTGCACGGCGATTTCGTGCTGCCCGGACGCCTGGATCAGGTCAGCCTGCTCAGGTGCGAGCTTGAGACTCCACGCAGGGAAGAAGAAAGTCGAAGGGACGTTCTCATCGTCCATGAGCTTCACGATCCGGGGCAGGGCGACTCGTGAGCCGTACTGACCCTGGGAAAGCGGGCCGATGCTGATGTCCCCTGTGCGCAGGCCCTGAACGGTTTCGTTGTCGACATCGTACGACAGGAGCACTGCTACGCGAGCGCCGCCGGGCCACGAGTCGGGATTCAGATCTCGACCGGCACGCACGTGACCTACTACCTCACGAACGTACTCCTCTGACCAATTCCAGGGCTCGGCCGGGTTCTGCGCGGAGATATGTTCGGGCGAAGCGCTGGCTAGAGCGACAAGGGCGAAAGACAGGCCGGCAGACAGGTGCCGGAAGGACGACGACATCGACTTCATGGAGCAGCTCCTTTCGAGTTGCCCTGAGCCTATCTCCCGGCGCGCGTCCAGACCAGAACTGCGCCCGATGCTGCCAGCGTACCGTACTGCATCACCGCCTCCGTGGGTGTCAGTACGGCCATAGTCTCAATCGCTTCCGTGTCGATGTTGAGCGCCTGGACTCCTGAAATCGGCACGCCGTTCAGAACCACGAGTGCGCACGTATTGCTGCCGTTCGCTCTCCGAGCCCGCTGCATGGATACGCACATGCCCATGTTCTCGCTGCCCATGGTCAGGTTCTCGGGGCGGACGATACGGAGGCCGTTCTGCGAGGTGTTCTCCAGAACCGTGCCCAGGTCGCGCTTCACCGGGATAGCCTCAATCTGATCCTTTGAGATCCATCGTCGCCCGAGGATGTTTGCGCTGAGTCCCATGATACTGAGCTGTTCGGCTGCTGCCTCTTCCACCGACACCTCCAGCCCCTCAAGGCCGATTGGGGCCGGCGATACCATGAGTTCGAGCGTGGCTTCACCCTCGAGTTCCAGGGCGAGAAGGGGAGAACGGGTCTCGAGGTAGCCGAATGCCTGCGTAACGAGGAGATACTCTCCGGCCTCCTGCGGTGCGATGACGAACGCTCCTGCAACGTCTGTAAGCGTGCGGACGGACTCTTCGCCGCTTCGAGTGATGAGCGAGACGACGACCCCACCAACCCCCGCCTCGTTGATGTTGTCCAGGACTCTCCCGACAATCGTTTGCGCGTGCGCGGTGTCCGGCGACCCAAGAAGGAGCGCCGCTAGCAGAGCGAGGGCAGGAAGACGATTCATTGTGTGAGTGTACGCGTGGGCGCTCGCATGGTTACGCACCCGATACCGAGTAAGGCACGGCCATCGTGCCTCGGCTTACCGGAACGGCTGAGCCTCCTACCCGTACTCTCGAGGTCGCCCCGTTCGCCCGATCGGCACCTACCTCGATGATGCTCGGGCGGCCCATCTCGATGCCTTGTTCGACGGTCCACCAGAGCGAGGCCTCCTCACTGCCATCGGCCTTGGACAGATAGCCGCCCAGTGCCGCTGCGGCCGACCCGGTCGCCGGGTCCTCGGGGACTCCGGACCCCGGCGCGTACATCCGGACGTGAACGTCGACCCCATTACCCTCGCCATCCATGCACACTACGTAGACGTGGTGGGCCCACGCGTCGGCGAGCATACGCTTCCACATGGCCATGTCGAGTACCGTTCGCCGGACGGCATCCATCGTTTTCACTGGGATGATGAAGTACTCGAGTCCGCACGACACCTGTTCGATCTCGAGCTGGCCACAGCCCGGGGTCTCTCCGCCGATGTCAGACGCGTCGAGCCCAATCAGCGCAGCGACCTCGGCCACAGGGTGAGAGGAGGGCCGGTGCTCCGGGAGCATCGCGGTCGTGAACATCGCTGAGACCGGACGGCCACCCTGGAAACACACCTTCACCGGGACGGGGCCGACGTTCTCCTCAAGGATGAGCTGAACGTCGCCGTTGCCGTCCGGGTCGAGGTTAGACGGTGCCTCAGACTGGGATGCGAGGAAAATCGCCGCGCCGACCGTCGGGTGCCCGGCGAACGGCACTTCGCGTCCCGGTGTGAAGATCCGTACCCGAGCGCTGCCTTCCGATGTCTCTGGAGGACCCAGGAACACGGTCTCCGAGAGATTCATCTCGAGCGCGATCTGCTGCATCAGCGCGGTCGGGAGGTGTGCCGCATCGGGGAAAACGCCGAGCGGATTTCCGCCAAAGGTTCGGTCCGTGAAGACGTCGAGGGTATGAAAAGGAAGATTCATTTCGTTCAGTCGCTGTTGCGGTGTCGGGCGGAAGCCTCCCAACCTGTCTTACCCTTCACCCCGCGTGCAACGGGTGTCAAACTGGCCTGGATGAGGAATCATATATGCGTCATATCGGCGTGATCTCGGATACGCATGGACTTCTCCGTTCAGAAGCACTTGATGCGCTCGCAGGGAGCGAGGTGATCATTCACGCCGGTGACGTCGGGGACTCGGAAATTCTCGAGCGACTCGCTGAGGTGGCACCGGTCCACGCTGTACGTGGCAACACGGACTACGGCCCGTTCGGCCAGTCTCTACCGGTTTCGGAGGTCGTCTCACTGGGGCCCGAGGGCAGTGATGCGGGCGGACCGCTCGCGTACGTCCTCCACGACCTAGCGGAGCTGGAACTCGACGCGGGTGAGGCGGGCATGCGGGTCGTGATCCACGGTCACTCGCATCGACCGGCGATCGAGGAGCGAGGGGGCGTGCTCTATTTCAATCCGGGCGCGGCCGGTCATCGAAGGTTTTCACTGCCGGTCACAGTGGGACGACTGACCATCGATGACGATGGCAACGTCACGGCGGAGATTTTGGATCTGGGCGAGGTCCCCTAATGGCGCGGTGCATTGAGGGAAGAATATTCGCGAAGGAGAGCAGCAGATGACGAAGTCCAGTGACGTGAGGAGCTGGCGGAGCGTCTTCCTTCTCACCGTGCTCGTAGTCTCGGCGGCGCAACCGCTCCAGGCCCAGGAACTCGACCCCCACGAAACCGTGTCCGCCGATGTGCTCCGGGCCTGGATGGCGGAGGTGTCGAATCACGGGCGATGGGGTGCAGATGATCAGTTGGGCACACTCAACCTGATCACTCCAGCACACCGACTTGCAGCGGTTGATCTGGTCGTGGACGGGGTCACCGTGTCTCTGGCGCATGACCTGATTGCAGGCCCTGATGAGAACGCGAT
Source organism: Longimicrobiales bacterium (assembly GCA_028823235.1). NCBI lineage: Bacteria > Pseudomonadati > Gemmatimonadota > Longimicrobiia > Longimicrobiales > Longimicrobiales bacterium. Next base: position 173,811 of record JAPKBW010000002.1, read on the forward strand.
CCGTCCGCTCGAGGTCGAGCACATTCCCTTCATGGGCGATCCGGCATCAGGCGCGCTCGACCGTGTCGATATTCTTTACCACGGATACGCCTATTCGCATCTCGATGCCCTGTCACACTTCGCCTTCGATGGGTCGTTCTACAACGGATTCGGACTGGAGACGGTGTCGACCGAGGGAGCCAGCAGTCTCGGGGTCGAGAACATGAGTGACGGGATTGTCACTCGCGCGGTTCTGATCGATATCCCGCGCCTGCGAGGCGTCGACTATCTCGACCTTGGCGATGTCGTCACGGTCACGGACTTGGAGGCATGGGAGGCGAGGACCGGGATACAGGTCTCGGAAGGCGACGTCCTCCTTATTCGCACGGGGCGGTGGGCTCGAGAGGCAGCCCTGGGACCTTGGTCGGTCCGCCAGTCGTCAGCGGGACCTCATCCATCTATCGGTAGGTGGCTCCGCGAGCGTGGAGTAGCGGCTCTCGGCGGTGATGGCGCGAACGACCGCAAACCTTCCCTTGTCGAAGGTGTGGGTGATCCCCTGCATCAGGTCACGATCGTGGCGATGGGCATGCCGCTCTTCGACAATCTGGACCTCGCGGCGGTCGCCGAAGCGGCTGCCGAGCGCAACCGTTGGACGTTCCTTTTTATGGCCTCGCCACTCCGGCTGGTAGGCGCGTCGGGCTCACCTCTGAACCCGATCGTGATGTTCGAATAGGAGGAACTCTGCTGCGAGCATGAGTATGCTTGCAGTCTTTCGATTCCCCCCCACCTCCTCTCCTCTCCTGAGAAGCTCATGCCAACATTGAGACAGGCCCTTGCCGACCTCCGCGCGGAGAAAGACGCCGCCCGAGATCCGGTCGCGACCACGATCATGAACCGTGCGACCGAACAGCTCGCAGCATCGCCGATCATGGAGTCGGTGGTGAAACAGGGAGACACGGCTCCGATGTTCGCGCGACCCGACCTCGACGGGGAGACTGTGCGCCTGCGCTCCGTGCTCAAGGACGGTCCGGCCATCGTGAGCTTCTTTCGGGGCCGTTGGTGACCCTACTGTCACCTTGAGCAGGTTGCTCTCCAGGAACTGCTGCCGGAATTCACCAAGAAGGGAGCCACCCTTCTGACTCTCTCCCCTCAGCTCGAACCGTATGCGCGGAAGTGGGTCGAGGAAGACGGTGTCGAATATCCGGTACTCCTCGATCTCGGCCTCGGTGTGGCGCGCGACTACGGCTTGACCTTTGAACTCGGCGCCGAGTTGCGAAGCCTCTATACAGAGAGACTCAAGATCGACCTCTCCCGCTTCAACGGCGACCAGTCATGGGAACTCCCCATTCCTGCGACCTGTGTCATTGATACGGACGGGACTGTGGTCTACGCCTCTGTCCATCCGGACTATACGCAGCGCCCCGAACCGTCTGAGATCCTTCAGGCGATCCCATGAAGACGCCCTGACTCTGTGTGCGTCACCAGGATAAGCGGCTAGGTCGCGACGCAGGCAGCCGACATCGATATCCGCCTGCGCTCGCAGTCGGGGAAGAGGCGAAATTCACCTCGGTGGGTTACGTCAGGCATAGCAATACGGCACGCTCAGATTCGGCGGAAGTGTGATGACGACACCCCAACCCATTCCCGAGTCCCTCGCAGGTGCGCACGCATGGGCGCGCTCGCAGCCATGGCTTTCCCGGTTCACTCTGATGAATCGGATTCTCTTGGCCATGGCATTCATCCCGACCGGCCTGGTCAAGGCGACCGGGAACCGATTTACCATTTTGCCGGTGACGGACCCGGTCGGATTCTTCTTCGAAGCCATGTATCAGACCGGTCCGTGGTGGCATTTCATCGGGTTCTCGCAGATCGCCGCAGCCGTCATGCTGCTGGTTCCTGCGACCGCGACGGTCGGAGCTATCCTCGCCCTTCCGATCGCGGTCAGCATCTTCCTCATCACCTGGGGCGTAGGCTTCCACAACACCGTGTACATCGGCGCGGGAATGGTCGTGTCCTTCACCTACCTGCTTTGCTGGGACGCAGATCGCATCTGGAATGCGGCGTCCATGGTGCTGGGGCGGCGCTCCTCGCCAGCGCTTCTGGCAGGGGCTCACATTGTCGAGAAACTCGGCTGGGGCCTGGGTGGCGCCACGGGCCTCGCGCTCTTCATGGTCACTCGAGGGTTCGTGCCAAACAGCTGGATCAGGGGTCTGCTTCTGGTAGGTGTTGGGTCTGTGGGTCTTGTCGTGGTGGGCTGGCTCGCGGGCGCGTGGCGCTCTCGGACGGATACGGCCTGACTCGTGATCACGCTGCCGGGCGAAGGACGTCGAGCCTAGGCCCCGACACGCGTGGTCGGCAAGCTGGAATTCGCCTCCGACCTTTCACCGTAACAGATTGTCGTCCAACTCAATTCTGGAGCCCATCGTGTTACCACGACTTTGGACCTTGCCCGTGGTCTTCCTCCTGGCTGCTTTGCTCGGCGCATGCGTCACTTGGCAGCCGGTCACGACGCCTGCTGCGGATTACGTGACCAGTGAAGCGCCGGAGCGCGCCCGCATTACCACGAGCGACGGGACCGTGATGACCATCGAAGCTCCCGTAGTGCGAGCCGGGGCCATCGTTGGCACGCTGTCTCCCGGTGCAGCGCTCCTTGGGGATATCTCCTTTTTCGAAGTCGAGCAAACCGCAATGGTTCGCTCCGTGTTGCTGGTCCTTCCGGCCGTCGTGTTGGTGGCCATCGTCGCTCTCGTCTCCTGCAGGTGCATCTGAAATGTCGAACGCAACGAAGCTTTGGGGCGCACTGCTCCTGCTTGCATTCATCACTGCCTGCGGTGGGGCGCCCGAGTATGACATCATCATCAGAAATGGGACGGTCCTGGATGGGACCGGAACGCCGAGGTACATGGCAGATGTAGCGATTTCGGGTGAGGCGATCGCTCGGGTCGGCGATCTTTCCGGAGTGAGCGCTGTCGAGGAGGTGGACGCCACGGGGATGTTTGTGAGTCCGGGCTTCATCAATCTCCACAGTCACAATCGCCTCGATGCCGCACCAACCGCCGCGAACCTCCTTGCGCAGGGTGTCACGACCATCATCCTGAACGCGGACGGGGGAGGCCCGCTCGATATCTCAGCACAGGTCACTGAAGCAGAGGCGCTTGGCCTCGCCGTGAACATCGGGCCCACCATCGGATTCAACTCAGCGTGGGCCGAGGTGAATGGACGAGAGGAGACCCGCCCTGATGCGTCTCAGATCGAGGAGATGGCGTCGATGGTCGAGGCCGGACTCGAGGCCGGTGCTTGGGGCGTCTCAGCCGGGCTCGACTACACGCCGGCGTACTTCGCTCGTATGGAAGATGTGATCGCGGTCCTCTCCCGGACCGGGCGATGGCGGTCTCTCTTCACGAACCACGACCGAACGACGCCGGAGACTGGCTACAGCTCGCTCGTGGGCATGCGGGAGACTGTCGAGATCGGTGAGGCGACAGGGCTTATGCCGCTGATCACGCACATGAAGATCCAGGGTAGCGAGCAGGGCACCTCTGCCGCCGTCCTCGCCATGATGACCGAGGCGACGAACCGCGGCGCGTATACAGCGGCGGACGTGTATCCGTACCTCGCTGGGCAGACTTCACTCATGGCGCTCATCATCCCCAGTTGGGCGCAGGCCGGCACCCGCGATCAGGTCCTGTCCCGATTCGGTGATCCCGCGTTGCGCGGCCGAATTATCCGGGAGGCCAACGAAGCTCTGGATCTTCGGTTCGGTGGTCCGTCCGGCGTATTCCTGCCGGAGACGCAAACCGAACTGACCGACGTCATGGAGGAAATGGGCGCGACGTCGGGGGGGGAGACCGTTGTCCGACTGCTCCAGGAGTCTGACGACAGTCCGAGCGCGATTCTCCGCTTTGGCAGCGAGGAAGACCTGGCTGCGATCATGGCGCATCCGACGTCTTCGATCGCATGCGACTGCGATGCGACCGCCGGGCCCGCAGGGCATCCTCGATACTATGGCACCTTTCCGCGCGCCCTGGGCCGCTACGTACGGGAGCTTGGTGTGTTGTCCTGGGAAGATGCGATCCGGAAGATGACGGGACTGCCTGCGACGACTGTGGGCATGATCGACCGTGGTTATCTCGCCCCAGGGATGGCGGCTGACGTCGTAGTTTTTGATCCCGAGACGGTGATTGATCACGCGACCTTCATGGACCCGACCGCGGCATCAGAGGGTGTTCATCAAGTGTTTGTGAACGGCACGTGGGCGCTTCGTGACGGAGCACCGATCAGTCAACGCGCGGGGAAGGGACTCCTCCGGTCGGCTAATATGCCTGCCCGGCCGATGAGCCTGGGTGAGGCTCAGCGCGTGGTGGCTCGAGGCACTGTCGACAGCGGGACGTCTCGGTTTGAGCTGGAAATGTCCGTCCGTCAGATGGCCGGGACGCGGGTCGCCGAGGGTGACTTCCACCTTACGGCGGAGGACGGAAGTGTCGATTTCGTCGCCACGAACTGGGGTGTCCTTCAGACCACCGATGGTTGGGCCAGCTTCACGGTCCGGGGACTGACCGCAGGGGGCGATGAGCGAAGCGCGTTCGTGGTGCTGGATACGGCTGACCCGACCACGGAAGCGGGCAGTATCAACCTGATGGTAGTGATTGAGGGCATGGAGCCGATCATGGCGACGGTCACCGGAGATGTGACCCTGCCGAATTTCTGATCATGCCGACCGTCCCAGAATTCCTCGGCCAACTGATGGCCGCGAGGCGCAGGCCGAGGAGTCCATAGCGCTCTGGATCGAAACGCGGGACCGCTATGCTGCTCTCGGCCTCGACGAAGTCGAAGGAAATCTCACTCGTCGAGGTTCGTTGTCAGGCGGTTGATGATGTCTTCCATTTGACGCGCACGGGTGTGAGCCCACGCCGGCAGACTGAGGCGACTTCCCATGTGCAGCACCAGTCCACCAGCGCCCAGGGCGACCAGGACGATAATCTCCTCGGGACTTCCGCCGAGCCCGCCCAGAAGCCCGCCTGCGCCGACGCAAGCCATGAGCCCGCCCGATGCCATTAATGAATAGGCGGAGCCCTTCCTGGTGCGCAGCCTTACACGCTCGCCACCGTCCGTCGGCTCGACCAGGGCCTGCAGGTTCCCGTTGGTCCACTGCCTGAAGGCACCGTCCTGCTCGATCGTGCCCTTCGCACCGAAGGTCTCTCTCAGGTCGACGACGAGCCGATTCCATTCGGCCCCGGTGAGCGCCCGTGGCAATGTCACGGACCGACCCACGCCCGTCCTGGCTCCAAGAAACGACTGCTCAGGGGCAGAACTGGCCGCTGGTCTGTCGAGGCTGGCTGCCGCACTGCGAATTGCGTCCTTCGGGATCCCGACCTCATCTCCGATCTGCTGGAGCTCGGAGAGCGAGAGGCCTTCTGCCGGACCGTCACCCGATGCGCGTTGGACATGGGTCTCCGTCGCACGATCCAGGATCTTGGAGACTTCGTCGTCGGAGTAACTGCGCTCGGGCGTCATGGCGATCGTAGAAGGGTTAGTGCGGATATGGAGGACTGAAGTCTAGAGCCTGCTTTCAGCGTCGATGAGCTGATTGCCTGACTCGGGCGTGTAGACGGCATAGTCGAACCCGGGAGCGATGCAGAAACTCCCGCACTCTCCGTTCTTGTTCAAGGCCAGAAAGCCGACCTGGATTTCCTGCCAGTCCGGGTTCTTCTCGATCACTCGCTCGACTGCGAGGCGACAGGCCTCGTCAGGACTGTGGCCCTGCCGCATGAGTTCGACTACAAGAAAGCATCCCACCGCCCGGATCACGGCCTCGCCCCAGCCCGTCGCGGTCGCTCCTCCGACGTCGTTGTCGACGTACAGCCCCGCTCCGATGATCGGCGAGTCACCGACGCGACCGTGGTATTTGTACGCCGCCCCGCTGGTTGTGCAGGCGCCGGACAGATTCCCCGCCTGGTCGATCGTGAGCATTCCGATCGTATCGTGGTTCTCCACGTTGATCATCGGGAGCGTCTCACCGTTTTCGGCTTTCCACTGCTCCCAGCCAGCCCGGGACTGCTCGGTGAGCAGGTTTTCCTGCTCGAATCCGTTCGCCAGCGCAAAATCCAGCGCGCCCGCGCCAACGAGCATTACGTGAGGCGTCTTTTCCATGACCTGACGCGCCACGGAAATGGGATGCATGATGTCCTTGAGGAAGGCGACCGACCCGCATCGACCCCGCTCGTCCATGATGCATGCGTCGAGGGTGACCTGACCGTATCGATCTGGCCAGCCACCATAGCCGACTGACGTGATCTCTGGATCGGCTTCGGGGATACGCACACCGGCCTCGACCGCATCGAGGGCACTCCCTCCGCTCGAAAGAATTGGCCACGCGGCATCGTTCGCTGCGAGGCCGTGATTCCAGGTAGAGAGGGCGACGGGTCGGACCGGGTCTGCGATCTCGGCCGCCTGGTCGATGGCCGCGCAGCCGTGCAGCAGTGTAGGAGCGGCAGCTGCGCCCAGCGCGGAGGTACGGAGAAACGTGCGACGGTCAGTCATACGGGGCGCGTGAGTCAGCGAGGGAGGCGACCCCTTGAGGTTACCGATCTCGCTCTGCGCACGGCAAGCGTGCTCGGGTGACCAGATGCCTGGAGAGTGAGTGCGGACCAATACGAAACGTTGCGGCTTCCCGGGTTCGTGTGCTCACGAACCACTCTCGTCATCAGCTGAACTCAGAGGGGGACCCCCCTCTCCCCTATCAGCCACTGATAGAAAACAGCGATCTGAGCGTAGAAGAAACAGCGGCTCGCATCATCGATCATTTCTCGCTTCCGAATGCGGCGAATGACACCTTGGACGCGACCGTATCCGGCGGACAGGATGCTGGGAACCAATCAGGAGCGTCTCATGGATAGACTGGTCGATCTGTTCACGACGCAGGGTCGCGCGAATCGGGCATGGTACCTGTGGCATGTGGTGCTCGATGACGCTGCCATCTTCACAGCGGGCATCAGCATCTTTGCGCTCGCGGGCGTCCTGGGAATGCTGTTTCTGGCTCTGCCGGGCTTTGGCGTGATCGCCGCTGGGGTTTGGGCGGCGATCTGCATCACGATCAAACGACTACATGACCTCGATCGACCCGGCTGGCACGGGCTCCTTTTCCTCATCCCGTTATACAACCTGTACCTCTCTTGCGTCCTCCTTTTCGTGAAGGGCACCGAGGGCGCGAATCAGTTCGGCGCGGATCCTCTCCAGGCGGCGAAGGTGCTCGACTGATGGGGCGCTGGAAGTGGTGTGCGGGTGGAGTGGGGATGCTTGTGTTCTCTGCATTTCTCTCCGCGGAGTGCCTCGAAGCTCAGGATATTCGCGGACGAGTAGTCGATTCGGAGAACGGTGCCGCGGTGGGTTTGGCGGCGATCTTCCTGCTCGATAGAGAACGCAAGCCCATACAGGTGTGGGCTGCCGACATAGAGGGGAACTACGTCCTCACCGTGCCTGAGGGCGGCGAGTACATCATGATCGTGGAGCGGCTCGGGTACTTTGAAAACGAGTCGCCGCTGCTCGCGGTCGAAGAAGGCGGCGTATACGGAGTCGACTTCGAGATGCGGCCCGAGCCGTTCAGGCTGGACCCGCTTCAGGTGACGGTCCAGAACGAGAAGCTAGAGGACTTCCTTACCCTCGAGTTCGGACAACATCCAGCGTCGCTTCCCGGCTATCGTTCGATCCAGGGCTGGCGCCTCGAAGAGGCGAAGCTCAAGGCAGAAGACGTCACCGAGACACTGCGCTACCTGTACATTCCCGTGAGCCATGGGGCTAGGGTATGCGTTGGCTCGGTTGGCGCTCCTGGACATCTCGCACGGAGCGGATGGGAACGACAGAACGAGGCGGTGGAGCGTGCGGCGGAGGGCCCTGGTGAAACGCCCACACGAAAGGGACAATGCGGAGCACTGTTCGTGGACGGCTATCAGTGTTCGAACGAATACATCGAGTCGATCGACATGGACCGGATCGGGGTCGTCGTAACCTTGGAGAACGCAGTGCACATGTACACGAGAGAGTTTGATTGGACCTTCCGTCCTAGTGGGGGTGCGCCCTCGTGCTGACGAGATCTTTCGGCGCGCTGATCGCGGCGCTCGTTGTGGCTGCTGCGCCGGTGAGTGCTCCGAGCGGCCTCAATATTCTGCTCGCTAACGACGACGGATACGACGCCGAGGGCTTGATCGCAGTCCGCACGGCTCTTCTCGCCGCCGGACATCAGGTCACGGTCGTCGCCCCGCTCGAAAATCGAAGCGGCAGCGGCGCCTCTCTGACTACGAGCGGGACCATCGACTACTACCCTCAGGAAGAGGGTGTGTGGGCTGTTGATGGGACGCCGGTCGACGCCGTGACGCTTGGACTGGTTCACGTACTTCGGGCCAATCCCCCGGACCTTGTGATCACGGGCGCCGACTTCGGGCAAAATGTCGGCGCGAACGTGATTGCATCAGGCATCATCGGGGCAGCGCTTTCGGCCAGCAGGGCAGGCGTGCCGGCTATCGCGCTGTCGGTCGAGGTGGATCTGAGCGAGGGCGAGAGAGCTCGCCGTTTCTCGAGTACGATCGACGCGTTCGAGCCGGCCGCAGAATTTCTCGTCGAGTTGGTCCGACAGATGGCCGAGTCTGGTGGCGCGGGCCTCCTGCCTCCCCGCACGATTCTAAACGTGAACTACCCGGCCGTGGGTGCCGACGACCCTGAGGGAGTTCGGTTCGCTACCGTATCGAGTGTGCGCGGATTTCGTCAGCTGTTCTCCGTAGGCGGCGACCAAGGCCCAGCGCGCGTGCAGCTGGCGCCCGGGAACGTCGAGCAGGCGGAGGAAGGATCTGATGTCGCCCTGGTGGCGGCTGGGTTCGTGACGATCAGTGTGCTGGACGGCAACCTGGATCTCGGATCCGCTAGCTGGGAGCCGTTGCTGCAAAGACTGATCATCGAGCGTTAGGGTAGTTTCGATGATCGAGACCGAGCGCCTCATCCTGCGTGAACTGGACGAAGAAGACTTCTCGGCGGTCCATGCATACGGCTCTGATCCTGAGGTCGTCGAATACCTCCCGTGGGGGCCGAACACGGCCCAGGTGACGCAAGATTTCATCGAGCGGAACCTGGAGCGCGCCGCCGCCGAGCCCCGACTCGAATTCGTGTTCGCAGTCGTGCCCAAGGAAACGGACGAACCCGTGGGGTCAGTGGGGATCTACCTACCATCTGCGGATGCCCATCTCGCGATGCTGGGATACGCCTACGGAAAGCCGGCATGGGGCAAGGGATACGCGACGGAGGCGGCACTCGCGATGGTCGCGATGGGCTTCGACATGCTGGGCCTGAAGCGAATCTGGGCGTCGTGTGACCCTGACAACACGGGGTCTGTCGGGGTGCTCCGGAAGTGCGGCATGACCCTCGAAGGCCAGCTCCGGAGGGAACAGAATATACGGGGGGCCTTGAGGGATAGCATGATTTGGGGGATTCTCGAGCTGGAATGGAGAACTTTCCTCGAACGGAGCAACAGATGACTCGCAGTCTCGAGTGGCGCTACCACCGCCCTGGCTGAACAAGCTGCAAACGCACTCAAGAGTTTCTTGAGCAGAATCAAATCCCCGATGGTGAGATCCAGAGCACCGGTCGAGACCCCATTGAGGGGGCCGCGGCCCTCGGAGTTCTCGACGGCGTCACGCACCTGCATGTGGCAAAAGGAAAGAAGTCGCTCTATGTCGACCTTTCCCAGGAGCGGCCGTCTGATGACGAACTCCTCGCTCTTCTCCTTGGACGATCCGGTAAGCTGCGGGCTCCGACCTTCAGGTCGGGCGATCGTCTGATTGTCGGTTACAACGCCGATCTCATGGCCGAAACGATGCTCTGAGTTATCGGGGCCGTCCGGTCCGAAGGGATAGAACGGCAAAGGCCCGGGACGCTGCGCGTCCCGGGCCTTCTTCCATCGATCTCACAAAGAGTCAGCCCTGGATGTGATCGGTTGCCACTAGTGGGAGGTGCCGAGGCCCTCTACGAGCACGCCAGGGATCCTGTGGTTGACGCGAACTCCGTAGATGCCATCCGTCCGGCCAGCCATCCCCTCTTTCGGTGCGGTAAACACGACACTTCCATTGATGACGAACTGAGTTTCGCTGGAGCTGACACGAACTTCGAGCTCGTTCACCGACGTGCCGCTGTCTCCGGGCTGGACGACTGCATCGTGCGGGGTCCGACCCTGGAGGTCGTGGACGGTTTCGTTACCGGCTCGGTGCTTCACGATGTAGCTCCCGTTCTGACCAATCAGGAAGTACATGTAGTTCTGACGCTCGCCTTCGAGCGCTCCACCACCGTAGAACAGGCCGTAGTAATTGTTGTGTCCGCTCGGCTCCTGAAGTGTGAACGTCGCCGAGAGCGTGTACGCGCCGGTCGCCGTGTTCGCATCGTCCCAGACCAGGGCGGCCGGACCGGTGTTGATCTGGAAACCATTGCCGACGTTTGCAATGGTCACCTCAGGTACGTCGTCCGGGTCTGCGGCATTCGTGCTCTTGTCCACGCGAAGTTGAAGATCCTGAGCGGCCAGTGGAACGGCGATCAGGAGCGCGAGGGCTGCCATCGAAAATCGACGGATCATTGTGCCTCCTATTGAAAATGGGCGAAAAAGGTACGTGGCCTGATACAACGGGGCACGGGCTGGTTGCCCGGCGATGAGCCGCCGCCCATCGTGAGCGTCCTCCACTGTCCCCTGATTCCGAGACGACGCCCATGACTTTCTGGACCTCTGGCCGGCTCTGGCCGAAGCGGATGACCCGCTGCGTCGGTCTGTCCATATGCATCGCAGCCACCGCGGTTGGCTCAGCCTGTGGCCAGGCTCAGTCGGTCGATCTTCAGGCACAGGTCGAGGGTGTCCAGTCACAGGTCGGTGAGCAGGGCTACGGAGATCTCACGCTGGACCAACTGATGCAGGACCTCGGCGTCCCGGGCATGAGCATTGCCGTGATTCAGGATTTTGAGATTCTCTGGGCAAAGGGCTACGGGGTCGCCGATGTAGAAACGGGTCGCGCTGTCGATGTCGAAACGATGTTCCAGGCCGCCTCGATCAGTAAGCCGGTGGCAGCCATGGCCACGATGCGGGCGGTACAGGATGGCATGTTCACGCTCGACGGCGACATCAACGATGTCCTCGAGTCCTGGACGCTCGACGGAGGCGGTTTCACGGATCATCGACCCGTGACAGCTCGGTCACTCACGAGCCACACGTCGGGGCTCGGTGATGGCTTCGGCTTCCCAGGCTACGATCCGGGCACACAGGTCCCGACCTCGGTGCAGATCCTTGAGGGGCACGATCTGTCCAACGTCGGTTCGCTCTTCATGGAGCGTGAGCCCCTGACCTTTTACGAGTATTCCGGCGGCGGGGTCACGGTCATGGAACTGGCACTCTCCGATGCGCGTGGTCGGCCGTTCGAAGAAATCATGACCTCAGACGTACTCACCCCGATCGGAATGACGAACAGCTCGTACGAGCAGCCGATCGATCCGGCTCGCGATGTGAACGCGGCGAGAGCGCATGACGAAACCGGATCGTCCATGGGGCCGAAGTGGCATGTCTATCCGGAGCGAGCAGCAGCCGGACTCTGGACGACCCCGAGCGACCTGGCCCGCTTTGCGATCGAAGTACAGAACACGTATCGGGGCACGTCGACCAGGGTGCTCGATCAGGCGCACGTTTCGGAGATGTTGTCTCCGGTCGGCGTGGGGCCATTCGCGGTCGGGTTCATCGTCTCGAAGCGTGGTGAGGGGTGGTACTTCGAGCACGGCGGGAGCAACTGGGGATTCCGGGCGAACCTTATTGCCCACAAGGTGAAAGGCTACGGTGTCGCTGTGATGACCAACGGTGACCAGGGGTCGGCTCTGGCAGCGGAGATTCTCCGCCGGGTTGAACTCGCTTACGAGTGGGACTCGGTCGCAGATGGAGTGAGGAGAGGGTACGGGGGGTGAGCCGGCGGGTTGCTCGGCCCTTCGAGGTCGTTGGGCATGACCCGGCGTGCGCCGAAACCTTCTCCACCGAGAAGGCACGTCTAGCCCCGGTTTTCGCGGACACCACGGTGAAGATCGAGCACGTGGGGAGCACATCCGTGCCGGGCCTCGCTGCGAAGCCCATCATCGATATCTGCGTTGGACTCCCGCGGCTGGCAGACGCGGAAGCCCGCGTCGACGCGATGGCCTTGCTCGGCTACCAGTATGTGCCCGAGTTCGAGGCAGACATACCCCATCGTCGCTACTTCCGTCGCCCGCATGCTCGGCCACGCAGTCATCATGTCCACTGCTGCGTGTTTGGCGACTCGACATGGGCGCGACATCTACTTTTCCGTGATTATCTGCGAGGGCATCCCGACGTAGCGAACGAGTATGCGGCACTCAAGCAGGCTCTCGCTGACCGGCACCGAAACGAACGGCTCGCGTATACCGAAGCGAAGGACCCGTTCATCACACGAATTCTCGAGCAGGTATCACATTGAAGATTGTGTACCCTTCTCTCTCTCTGGTCGCGACCATGCTGCTGGTCTGCCTGGGTTATGCGCCGGACGCCCGAGCTCAGAACGCGCCGTCGACGATTGGAGCGATCGCCGGTTACAACATGAGCAGCGGGGTGTGGCAGCCCGAATCCGAGACTGAAGCAGTTGGAGGATTTATCGTGGGTGCGTTCGTTCATGCCAAGACGCCCGTGTCGTGGTTTTCCGTGATGGCGGAGGCACTCATCGTTCAGCGCGGCAACAATCTGGCCCCGGAGACGCCTGGGGATCCCATCAAGGGCGCGGTGCGCTCCGAATACGCCACGCTGACCGTGGCGCCACGCCTCACACTACATGTCGGTCCTGTGCAGCTTCATGTCGGGGGTGGCCCGTCGGTTGACCTTCTTCTGCGGAGCCGACTCGACACGGGTCTCGGTCCGGTTCTCTTTCGTGATCACGGAACCGTGTTTGGTGTGACCGGTGGGGTCGGACTCGGTATGACGGTCGGGCAGCGGTACCAGGTCGAAGTCGAAGCACGGCTCTACGAGGGCTTGAGTGACGCATACTCCGGCAATTTCGTATCCGTGCGAAACCGCTCTGCCGAGTTCGTAGCGAGAGTTGGCATTCCCCGACCGCGGGACTGAGGAAGGCGATGGGAGGCTTGCCGCACCCGGGCCGCGCGGGCATGGTGGACGCCGCGGTATCATGACACGGAAGCCAGCGCGGCTTCCTTAACCCGGCGCCACAGGCTCCGAAGCGTGAGGATCAGACGATGAGCCCGACAAGAAGAGACTTTATTCGTACTACCGGCGTGGTCGGAGCCGGCCTCGCGCTTGGTGGAAGTGCGGGCTGTGCGAGCGAGTCCGATCCAGGCGCAGCGGCTTCGACGGCGCCCACGCCAAAGCGCATTCTTATGCTGGGCGGTACCGGTTTTATCGGTCCGAACATGGTTCGCTACGCGGCTGAGCGAGGCCACGAGGTCACGATCTTCACCCGCGGCCGCTCAGAGATGGTGCTGCCGGACGGCGTCGAGCATCTCATCGGGGACCGAAACGACGATCACGTCGCGCTCGAAGGACGGAGCTGGGACGTCGTGCTGGACAACAACGCTCAGGACTACCGGTGGGTGCAGAAGAGCACGGCCCTGCTGGCCGATGCCGCTGAGCACTACATCTTCGTGTCTTCCATTTCGGCCTACGATCTGAATGGGCTCGGCGACCCCGAGACCCTCATGATGGAACCGGTGGTGGACGAGGACTTCAAGCGGATCGATCCTCCGGAGGGCTGGTCGGACGGTGACGACGCTCCGTACGGCCTCATGAAGACTCTGAGCGAGAACACCGTCCACGCCGCGTTCCCCGGCCGGACTACAGTGGTACGCCCCGGGCTTATCGTGGGCCCTGGCGACCCTACCGATCGGTTTACCTATTGGCCGGTCCGGATCGATGAGGGCGGCGAGGTGCTCGCCCCTGGAAATCCAGACCACGCGAACCAGATCATCGACCAGAGAGATCTGACCGAATGGATCGTCCGCCTCGCTGAGAACGGCACGATGGGCGACTTCAATGCGACGGGTCCAGGAGAGCGGCTGTCGATGGGATCGATGCTCGAGCAGATCAGTGCGGCGGTCGACACCCCCCATGAGTTCACCTGGGTGTCGGAGTCGTTCCTCGAGGCTCAGGGCGTAACTTCCTGGAATGATCTGCCATCATGGATCCCCGGTGACCCGCTCATGTTCGTCGACGTCCGCGACGCGGTCGCGACCGGTCTGACCTTTCGCTCGATCGCGCAGACTACGCGAGACACGCTCGTGTGGGACAAGGCGCGCCCGGCGGAGGAGCGAGCGAATCGCGATTTCGGGATGAGTCGTGAGAAGGAGCGAGCAGCGCTGGACGCCTGGCACGCCTCGCAGGCATGAGGACCCCGACCGACCTGCTCTCCCGCGTCGTCGAGTACCGGGATGATCGTGAGCTGAAAGGTATGCTGATGGCTGCGGCCTACGGCTTTCTGATCATGCTGTCGTATTACATCCTGCGAGCTGTCCGCGACGAGATCGCGGCCGCCGACCGCGGCAATCTCCAGATCCTGTGGACGGTCGTCTTCTTCGTGATGATCGTCGCGGTCCAGGCCTATTCCTGGATCGCGTCTCGGTATTCACGAGGCGTTTTCGTACCGATGGCGAATCGGTTTTTCATCGCCTGTCTGATCGGCTTCTGGGCGAGCCTGGTATTCATGCCCGAAGCAGCGCGGCCCTGGATTGACCGAGTTTTCTATGTGTGGACGAGCATGTTCGCGTTGTTCGTGGTCACGGTCTTTTGGGGCTTGGTCGCCGACTGCTTCAACAGCGAACAGGCAAAACGCCTGTTTGGCTTTATCGCGATCGGAGCCTCGGTAGGCGGCATTGTCGGCTCGATGGTCACCGAGGCGCTCGCCACCCAAGTCCCGGTATTCACCCTCCTGCTGATCTCCTGTGTCCCGCTCGAGGGAGCTTCCTGGCTCGCTCGGGGACTCCACAAGAATTTCGGCACCGGTGCGGTGGAAGGCGGGACCGCATCAGAGAAGCCACTCGCAGGTGATGCCTGGAGTGGCATGAAGGCAGTCTTTCAATCGCCGTACCTCATGGGGATCTCGGCCTTCATACTGATGATGACGTTCGCATCGACGATCCTCTACTTCGCCCAGTCGGATCTGGTATACGAAGCGATCACGGACCGCGGCGAACGAAGGGCGCTGCTCGCGAATATGGACAAGTGGGTGAACATCCTCACGATCCTGTTCGAGGTGTACCTCACTGCTCGCGTGATTCGCTGGCTGGGCATCGGGGTAACGCTCGCGATCGTCCCGGTCGTGGTCGCGGGAGGGTTCGTCTCGTTGTGGATGTGGCCGACGCTCACGACACTGATCATCGTGCAGGTCGCCTATCGCGCCGGCCGCTACGGCCTGTCCAAGCCAGCACGTGAGGTGCTCTTCACCGTGGTGTCACGGGAAGAAAAGTACAAATCGAAAGCGTTCATCGATGCGGCGGTCTACCGAGGTGGTGACCTCGTGAGTGGCTGGGCGTATACCGGTCTGGCGGCTCTTGGCCTGACGATCGGATCGATCGCGCTCGTGGCAGCACCCGCTGCGCTGATCTGGGCGGTGGTGGCACTGCGCATCGGCCGTGAAGGCGAGGTGAAGTCCGCGGCGGAAATTCAGGCCGCTGCTGGTGCGGGGGGCGAGGCCGTCACCGCTGAAGCGTAGGCGCCCTGTCCACGTGCTGATTTGGCAGGAGACCCGGAGAGGGATTGCCGAGAGACGGACCACGCTCCAGTTCCACCGATGGAAGCGACCGATCGTGAAGACCGGAGGTGGCTGCTCGCGCCGGGCTACTCGACGCACTTTCTCGTCCCCCGTCGTGAACGTCCGACACGATCTATCGTGTGGGACTACATCTCACAGGCCTGGATCCACGTCTCGCACTCAGGCAGGATGTGCCGGATGCCGAGGCCCTGGACGAGAATGACCCTCGAAGCCACCGATGGGCGACCAGGTGTCCGAGCCGGCGGTCTCGCTGCCGATGTCGACCTCGAAAAGGCCCATTTCAAGATGAGTGTGCGAAAGCTGAAGGGGCTTGGACTGACAGAGAGCCTCGTCCGTCTCGATTCGCGCCTTGAGGTGCCATTCCGCATCTTGCTTGACCCGTTTGCTCCTGCCAGAGGGAGAGTATGAAACGATACGCATCAGGTGCGTTCTCGATCGTTGCCTCGGTCTTCGTAGTATCGACCTTGGGCGCCTACAACGCCGCAGCGCAATCCGACCTCACGACACCCAGGCCGATCGCGGGCGCGAATACCCTGCTCATCGAAGAGATGACATGGATGGATGTCCGCGACGCGCTCGCCGGCGGCATGACTACGGTCATCGTGGGCACAGGCGGGGTCGAGCAGAACGGACCCTATGTCGCTGCGGGAAAACACAACTTTGTGCTCAGCGCGACGACCGTGGCCACCGCACAGGAACTGGGGAACGCGCTCGTCGCGCCTATCGTGAAGTTCGTCCCGGAGGGCAGCATCGATCCTCCGCGTGGGCACATGCAATACCACGCGACGATCAGCGTGACCCAGGAGACCTTCGAGGCGCTCCTGACGGACATCGTGTCGTCGCTTGCCGCGCACGGCTTCACCGATGTGGTGTTGATCGGGGACAGTGGGGGCAACACACGCGGAATGCAGAACGTGGCGGACCAGCTGAACGCCGAGTGGGCCGATGGTCCGGCTCGGGTTCATCACATTCCTGAGTACTACCGAGAGGATATCTACAGTTGTGACTTTCTGAAGGGGGAGCTGGGCATCCATCAGGAGCCAGACGACTGTGTCGCAACCCGGAACGAATATCACGACGACTATCACTATTCGTCGATCATCGCGACGACCGATCCAGAGAGAATCAGGGCTCAACAGCGCATTGATGAAGGTCTCTTCAGCATAAACGGCGTCGACCTCAATCCACTCGAGACGACGATCGCCAACGGCCGCCGTCTCGTTCAGTACCGTGCCGAGATCACGGCGCGCGCCATCCGAACTGCTGTCACTTCGAGGAACGACCGATGACCCAGGACCTGAATCATTGCTTTCTAGGCGGAAATGGCGTGGCCGTCTCGGCCGCGTTTGTCTTGGCGCTGGTGGCGTCCATAGGTGCCCCGTCCGCCGTGGTCGCCCAAGTGCAGGCCTCACATGTCAGTGCCGCCGAGCTCATGGCGACGATCGAGCAGGCGCCTGAGGGCCGCGTCAGCGACCAGCAGATCCGCCACTTCGACGCAGGCGACATCAACTTCGGTGTCGGCGTCGTGAGTCGGCCCGTGACCGATCGTTTGAGCGCGATTCAGCATCACAATCAAGCAGAGATCTATCGAGTGGTGGAAGGGCGGGGCATCCTCGTCACCTCGCCGGATCTCATGAATGCCCAGGAGGCAGACCCAGACGGCAGTATGGTGAAGACGCTCACCGGGCCGAGCGCGTTCGGGACGATCGAAGGCGGTGTCAGCCAAGCGATTGCACCGGGAGACGTCCTGTTCATTCCCGCGGGCATCGCCCATGGCTTCAGTGAGATCACGGAAGCGATCACCTACATCGTGTATCGCATTGACCCCGATCAGCTTGTCGGGCTGAAAGGCAGCTGAAGGTGGCATGCGCGAGCGAGGCGCGGACATGAAACGCATCGACTCGGTTGGACTTGCACACAATTCAGCGGATCCTGCCAACTTCGTTCTTCCCGCGCGCATGCAGCGTCTGCTCGGCGGTGAGGGCGGGGAAGCTGTCCGGCTGTATCGGGTGAGCTTCTACGACGGTGCACGAACGAACTGGCACACACATGACGCATCTCAACTGCTCTTCGGGCTGAGTGGCCAGTGTGTGGTGGTCGACCGCGCCGGTGAGACTCTGATGCTCGATCCGGGCGATGTGGTCGTGATCGAAGCCGGCCTGGAGCATTGGCACGGGGCCGCGCCGGGCGGAGCAGGGGAGCACCTCGCCATCAACACCGGAGAGGTCACGACTTGGCTGGACTCTTCCGAAGGCGGCTAGGTCGGGGGACGACTAGTTCAGGCGGAAGGCCGGTTCACGAAGGGGACAGCACTCCGGTCAAAGCTCGTCATCCGCAAGGAGTTTGGTGTTGAGGTGCGGAGGAGGTGCTAGGGTCCCCCAATAGTTGCTGCAGATACTGGATCGTGACCCCTTCGATTATGCGGCTGACCGCGTATGCCTCTCATTTCACAGATTCGTCATGATGTTCCAAACAGATACTGAGTCGCCTGTACGGTCGATGACTCCGAGGCGAGGACTCCGGCGAGCGGTGAAGTTTTTTGCCATATTGCTGTTTGCTGCCGCGTATTCCGGATGCGGCGATGCGTCCGGCAGATCCGTGGGGGGGGACGGGGCATCTCCGTCACCTGACGTTCCCGAGACTTTCCGGGTGACCTTCGAGACGAGTGCCGGTCCCTTCGAGGTCGAGTTCGTGAGGGACTGGTCTCCGGCCGCGGTGGATCGGGTTCTGGAACTCGCCGAAGTCGACTTTTGGGCCGGATCTCGCATTTACCGTGTGAACGAACGATATGCGCAGTTCGGGTACAGTGGCCGTCCAGAGATCGATGCCGAGTGGATCGCCGAAGGGCTTCCCGATGAACCCACCCGGTCTAGCAATGTGAGAGGGTCAGTCAGCTTCGCACGTGGCGGCCCAGGGACCCGGTCCGCCATCCTGTTCATCAATCGGTCCGATAACACGGATCTCGACGAGCTCGCCTGGAACGGCGTGACTGGATTCCCTCCGGTTGGGCGAGTGGTAAGCGGCATGGAGTCGGTTGACGAACTCTACGCCGGTTACGGAGACACGCCCATGCAATGGGAGGATTCCATCGCCGGCATCGGGAACCCGTTTCTCGACCGCGAATATCCCGAGCTCGATTCGATCACGAGTCTCAACTTGCTCCGGGGCGACCCGCGCTGAACCTTGGCGACCCCGCATGATCCTCTGCTCGGAGCATCTCATGGCCTGCCGTCATCCGGCTTCTCTCCTCGCGCTTCTGACCCTTCTCGGAGGCTGCACGGCCACAGACGCAGTCCCGACGGAAGAGACTGGCCCTGCCGCTGCTCAATCTGAGCTCGCCAGCCTCGAGCGTGTCATGGCCAGCGCCCACGAAAAGTTCACCGCCCTTGCCGAAGCGATACCCGAGGACGACCTGACCTGGCGTCCCATGGACAGTGTTCGGTCGGTTGAGGAAGTCTTCATTCATGTGGCCGCGGACAACTGGTTCGTCCCGGCGCTCATGGGATGGGAAGCCCCTGCCGAGACCGGTGTCACGAGCGATCAGGGCACGTTCCGCACGTACCAGGAGCGCGAGATGAGTCGTGACGAGATGCTCGCGGCTCTCGACGCGTCTTTCGTGTTCCTCCGGGAATCCATGTCTGAAAGCGCGAGTGATTTGGGTCGAGAGGTCGTGCTCGGTACGCCCACCACAGTGGGAGATGTTTGGGTCCGTGCCATTGTGCACTTACACGAGCACCTCGGGCAAAGCATCGCGTACGCGCGGTCGAACGAAGTGGTGCCGCCGTGGAGTTTGCCCAGCGATGGCTGATCGGAAGAAGCCGATGAATCCATTTGGCCCCCTGCTCGAGGCGAAGGGCCATGTCGTTCTGGATGGCGGGCTCGCCACGGCGCTCGAGGCACGTGGCCTCGACTTGGACTCCCGGTTGTGGGCGTCGCGGTTGCTCCTCGAGAGGCCGGAAGAGATCAGAGGCGTACACACGGCCTATCTCGAGGCGGGTGCCGACTGCATTACCACCGCCTGCTATCAGGCTACCGTGCAGGGTTTCAGGGCGGCGGGGCTTGGGGAGTCGGATGCCCATCGCGCGCTGCTCAGGTCGTCCGACCTTGCCCTTGAGGCGCGGGCGCGGGCAGGTGCGAGCGACGCGCTGGTCGCGGCGAGCATCGGACCATATGGCGCGTTCCTCGCGGACGGGTCGGAGTATGACGGGCGGTACGGCGTTGAGGGGGGCGTCCTTGATACGTTCCACCGCGATCGATTTTCGCTGCTGGCCGGTTCGGGGGTCGACCTGATGGCGTGTGAAACGATCCCCAGCGCTCTCGAGGCTGAGGTTCTTCTCCAGATTCTCGATGACCACCCAGGTGTCTGGGCGTGGCTGAGTTTCACGTGCCCGGACGGAGATTCGATTTCCGACGGGAGTGCGTTCATTGATGTAGTGTCCGCCTGTGCGGCGCACGATCGAGTAGCCGCGGTCGGCGTGAACTGCTCGTCACTGAAGCACGTCGTGTCGCTCATCTCTCTCGCTCGCACCGTCACTGATCTGCCACTGATCGCCTATCCCAACTCAGGTGAGCAGTACCATGCCGAGGACGGTACGTGGTCTGGAGCCGCCGAAGCCGAGCGCGGGTGGGTCCAGGGCATGCGTGCAGTCAGGGCTGCCGGAGCGATGATTACCGGAGGATGTTGCCGGATTGGACCGGATATCATTCGAGAGTTGCGAGACGATATTGAGCGCTGAGATTCAGCCTGACTGCTGTTAACCAAGGAGGCACTGTGGAGAAGCTGGGTCCAAGCCGAGCCTGGAGCGTGTTGTTCGCCCGACTGGTGATCGGCCTGATGTTCTGCCAGGGAGCCGTGTGGCGTGCCTTTCGTTGAACTCATAAGGGTCAGCCTGGTCCTGCTCGGGCTCTGGAGACTTCCTGGATTGATTCTCCTCGGCGCAGTCCTGGTGACCATCACCGTCGGTTACCTAGTAGCCGAGCCGATCTTCTCGATTTCTGGACACATCTTTCCGCCGCTGTCCCTGGTGGTCTTCCTTCTGATTATTCCACAAGAGTGGGGCCGGTTAAGCGTGGACGAACGGCAGAAGTGTGGAGCGGCAGGCGCGTGACGATGCCCGGATCACTGACTGCTGACCAGGTCTCCGAGCTTCGCATTGAGCTCGAACGTCAACTCAGCAAGCTCGCGAAGAGCATGAAAATCACGGACGAGGCGATGAAGACCGTGGAGCTGGACCAGTCCGCGGTCGGTCGACTCTCCCGTATCGATTCGTTGCAGAATCAGAGCCTCGCGAAAGGGCTTCGGGGTCGGGAGATCGTGCAGTTGTCACAAATCCGCGAAGCGCTGAAACGCCTTGAGGGTGGGACGTACGGCACCTGCACGGCGTGTGGCGGATTCATTCCGTTCGAACGCCTCTTTGTGTTTCCTGAAGCGCCGGAGTGCGGCGCCTGCCTGGGCTGACAGGAGCGATTCCTTGAGGTCCGAAGCGAAGGCGGCTCTGGAGTACCTCGACGAACTCCTGTCTGAGGGTCGAGCGACGATCGTTATCCATCTATCCGAAGGCTTCGAAGGAACGATGAACTGGGGAATCGTCAGCGGTCAGGTGCCCTTATGGCTGTGTATCTGTCAGCTATCTCCGCTGATGACGACGCTCGAGAACATTCGGCCTCGGAGTACCGCGTGACAGGGAAGTGCTACGACATGGGCCAGTCGCGTGTCCGCTTTCGGAACGTTGATTACGTGCCACTCGATGTGATCGGCGACGCCCTCGAGGCGATCCCTCTGGATCAGTTCGTTACGACGTACGAGGCGGTGAGAAGCGCTGTGCGCGATCAGAAGAAAAAAGCCTGAGGGCCGATATCGATACGAGAGAGTCGTCGTCCACTCCAGATCGATTGACGGTGGCTGCCGCTGCTGCTGCGGTCGTCTCGGTTAGCGTCGCGCTCCATGAAGCAACTCGCCTGCTTGCCACCTTAGCGGTTGGGGGTGAACCGACTTTACTTCTGAGCACAGGGCTCCAGGGCGACTGGTCCGGCCTGTCCGATGCGGGATATGTCGCCCTCGGCGTGAGCGGTTCGGTGGCTAGCGGGATACTCGCGCTGGTCGGATGGAGGCTCGCGCAGCGTGGGGTGGGAAGCCCCACCATGGTCGCCGTCACTGGTTGGCTCCTGTTCGCAGTCAATGCGTGGCTGCCGACTGTGCATCTCGTACTTTCGCCGCTGCTGGAGTTCGGAGACTGGATGGCGATCATCGATCGATTCCCCAATCGGAATCCCCTTCGTGCGAGCCTGATCGTCACTGGACTGTTTATCTCGGGCCTGGTCTGGAAAGAGACCGTGCCATCGCTCGCCCGCGTCATCGGAAATGGCAATGCTATGGATCGTCGGGCTCGTGCTCTCCGGCTTGTTCGGGCCGCATGGCTCGCAACAGGTGTGGTTGCGGGCGTGGCCGCGCTTCTTGGTCCAGACCCTCGCGCAGCCCTGCTCGCCGTCGCGCTTGCCGGCACCTGGGGCTCTATGTGGCCGATTCTCGTGGCAGGTCGGCGTGTCGGCGGACACCCCGTTCCAGGCGACCCACTCCGGCTTCGGCGGTCTCTCCCGGTGATCGCAGGTGGTATCGTCGTAGCGGTCGCGTTCGTGGTCCTGCTGGGCTCGGGAATTCCGCTCAGCCACTGATCTCTTGTCGGCGTCCCGTGCCGCCTCTAGGCTGTTCGTCCGTCGCTCAGTGTACCGGAGATATCTCATGAAGTCGCATCGCATCGCCCTTCGCCTCGCTCTGACGATCATCGTCACAGCGTTGGCCCTTACTGCCACGATTCCGTCCGCGGTTGTGGCGCAGGCGATTCCAACGCCTGAAGAGTTCTTTGGGCATCAGATGGGTGCGGACAGGCAGCTGGCTCGCTGGGATCGACTCGTTGAGTACTACGAGCTGATCGGCTCGATGAGTGATCGGTTCGTCATCGACCACGTGGGAAACTCGACACTCGGGAATCCGTTCCTGATTATCTACGCGTCGGCCGCCGAGAACCTGGCCCAGCTCGATGAGATAAAGGAGATGAACGCCGTCCTCGCCGATCCGCGCGGGCATTCGCAGGCACAGGTCGACAACGCCATCGAAAATGGGAAGGTCGTGTTCGTGCAGTCGTATGCGCTGCACTCCACAGAGGTCGCCGCGAGTCAGTCGGCAGCGGAGATCATGTATCTCTACGCGACGCGCACCGACGACGAGATGCAGCAGATCCTCGACGAGACTGTGTCGATTCTGATCCCGGGCATGAATCCGGACGGCAATATCATCGTTACCGACTGGTACAATCAGTGGGTCGGAACCGAGTATGAGGGTGAGGACCCGCCCGAGCTCTATCACCACTTTATCGGGCACGACAACAACCGCGACGCGTTCATGCAGAACACCGTCGAGTCGCAGTACGTCGCCAACATCATGTTCCGTGAGTGGGTGCCGCAGGCCTACATCGATCACCACCAGATGGGCCCGTTCACGGCGCGCATCGTGCTCCCGCCGTATGCCGAGCCGATTCGTCCTGAAGCCGATCCCCTCGTGTGGCGTGAGATGGCGTGGTACGGATCACAGATGGCGTATAAGATGGACGAGGAAGAGCTCGTGGGCGCGATCGGTGCGGCGATCTACTCCGGTTGGGGCCACTTCGGCTTCCACTGGATTACGCCCTTTCACAACATTGCGGGGATGCTGACCGAGTCGGCGAGCGCGCGTCTGGCGACTCCGTTGTATGTGCACCCGGACCAACTTGGCGGGTCGCGTCAGTTCCCGGAGTACGAGTCGCAGACCACGTTCCCAAGCGTGTGGGAAGGCGGCTGGTGGCACGTCCGTGACATCGTGGAGCGCCAGATCGTCGCGACGTTCTCGCCACTTGAGCTCGCTTCGAAGAATCGCGAGACGGTTCTCCGAAATGCCTACAACAAGGCGTCGCGGCAGACGCAGCGCGGCATCGACGGTGAGGTGAAGGCCTACGTTATTCCCGCCGACCAGCACGACCCGCTCACCATGCAGAAAATGGTGAACAAGTTGATCCTCCAGGGAATCACGGTGGATCGTGCCACGCGCGACTTCGAGCACGAAGGGCATGCCTATACAAGCGGCAGCTACGTGGTTTCGATGGCACAGCCGAAGAGAGGCCTCATCCGCTGGCTGCTCGGCCGGACGTTCTATCCGGACAACACCTATACCCGCGACCGTGAGGGCAATCCGATTCGCCCGTACGACATGACTACGGACAACATTTCCGAGTTCATGGGAGTGAATGTCGAGCCGGTCGGTTCGGCAATCGTGGCTGCGATGACCCGGTTGACGTCGGAGATCGATCCGAGCGGAACGGTTGCTGTGGGTGCGCGTGGGTATGTACTGGATGGCCGCCTGAACGATTCGTTCGAAGCGGTGAACATGCTCTTCGCAGCGGGCGCCGACGTAAGCCGCGCCAGCGCGAACGGCGACGGCTTTCGGATGGGTGATTTCATCGTCGAGCCTGGTGCCGACGCTACGGCGGTCCGCGACATCGCGGAGGAGACCGGTGTAGACTTTACTGCGCTCAACGGTGACGGGTCGGGCAGCACCTACCCGATGTCCCAGCAGCGGATCGGCATGTTCCAGCGCCACTACGGCGGCAACATGGACGAAGGCTGGACGCGCCTCCTTCTCGAGGACTTCTCCTACCCGTACAGCACGATCATGGACGCCGAGATTCTGCGCGGTGACCTGCACGAGCGCTGGGACGTCATCGTCCTGCCTGCCGACTCGCGGAGCATGATGGTGGCGGGCGGTAACGCCGAGTCGACGCCACCTGACTACCGGAGTGGCTTCGGTGACGAAGGGGTGGAGGCGCTCGACGCTTTCGTGGAGAACGGAGGAACACTCGTGACCTTTGCTCAGGCGGGTGATCTGGCGCTCGAGGACTTCGACATTCCTGTCCAAAACGCAGTCGATGGAATCTGGGGCAACGAATTCTGGGCCCCCGGCGCGACGCTGCGCATGAAGATCGACAACACGAATCCCTACACGTACGGCATGCCGGAGTACGGGTTGGCTACATATCTGGCCGGCGGCCAGGTGTACGAAACGGTCCGTGGTGCACGCAGCGCCGATGTGACTCGACTGGGCACATACCTCAATCGCGACATCCTCGAGAGCGGCTGGCTGCTCGGTGAGGAGACCATCGCGAACAAGGCGGCCATGGTCGCGGTGGACAAGGGTGAGGGCTCGATCCTCATGCTGGGCTTTCGGACACAGCACCGGGCACAGACCCACGGGACCTACAAGCTGTTGTTCAATGCCTTGATGGAGCGGAGAATCAGCCGGCCAATTTCCTAGGCGAGAGTCAACTCCCGGGGGTCACTGTAACGCTGATAATCCGTGTCAGCTCGGGGAACTCTTCGTCGAAATACGGATTGCCCCGGGCAGCCGCCATCGCCTGGTACGGGCCTTCGCCACGCGGAGGCCCGTCGCCGTAGGCTGCATAGAACGCGTCGACGACGTCCATGCCCTCGACGACCTCTCCGAACGGGACAAAGCCTTCTCCGTCGAGCTGAGTGTTGTCTTTGTAGTTTATGAACACCTCGCTCGTCCGTGTGTGGAGTCCGCCTTTTGCGAAGGTGACGCTTCCGCGTGTGTTCGATTCCTTGGCTGGGTCGTCGACGAGGTATTCGCTCTTCCACGCCTGATTTACATAGGGATCTCCGTTCAGCCCCCACTGCGCCATGAAATTCTCCAGGACCCGGTAGATACGGACGTCATCGTAGAACCCGCCGTCGGCCAGGTTGTAAAAGCGGTCCGCACCAATGGGAGCCCACGCGCGGTGGACCTGGATCACGACGTTCCCGGCGCTCGTCTCCAATGCGACCCGATACGCGTCAGGAGCCTGCTCGGCGTAGTTACTCGTTCGGAGGAGAGGACTGCGCACCACGGCGGTCGCGTCGTCACCGTCTGACCCGCCACCGCAGCCACTGGCGAGCGCAAGGAGGAGGAGGGCGCATCCTGATGCGAATGATCGTGACATTCCAGCAGCTCCGTAGTGTGCGATGAATTCGAGCCCCATCGTGACCGTCAATGGTGCGCACATCCGGCACCATCTTGCAATTCGGCCGAACGGTCGGGAGTGTACGGCACCTCGGTCGACAGCGAACCATTCATTCTAGCGACTCCATGATCGACCTCAGAAGCGATACCGTCACCAAGCCCTCGCCCTCCATGCGTCAGGCGATGGCCTCCGCTGAGGTCGGAGATGATGTGTACAGTGACGACCCAACAGTGAATGCTCTGGAGGAGCGGGTCGCGGACATGCTTGGTAAGGAGTCAGCCGTGTTTGTGCCGACGGGGAGCATGTCGAACCAGATCGCGATTCGGACCCATACGGAGCCGGGTGATCTCGTCCTGCTCGACAGGCATGCGCACATCGTTCTCAACGAAGGCGGTGGAGCGGCGGCTCTCAGCGGGGTTACGATGAGGCCGCTCGCCGGAGCCGGCGGCGTCTTCACACCGGAAGATGTGGTTCAGGCGCTGGGGCAGGCACATCGGTTCAACCCGCCGACGCTTCCCTCGCCGCCGACGCTTCTGTGTCTCGAGAACACCCACAACTCGGGCGGCGGAACTGTATGGTCACTTGAGCACCTGCACGCGGTGTGCGCGGTGGGTCGTGAGCATGGCCTGACGCTGCACCTCGATGGAGCCCGTCTCTGGCATGCAACCGCAGCTTCCGGAGTATCGGAGAGGGATTACTCGGAGCCCTTCGACACGGTGAACGTCTGCTTCAGCAAGGGCCTCGGAGCGCCTATCGGCTCCGCGCTGGTCGGTCCGAAGCCGGTGATCGAACGAGCTAGGCGTTTTAAGCAGCAGTATGGCGGCGGTATGCGGCAGTCGGGGATCCTCGCGGCCGCCGCCCTGTACGCCCTCGATCACCATCGTGCTGAGCTGTCGCGAGATGTCGAGAACGCCCGCCGATTAGCCGAGAGCCTCGCGGCTTACGATGCGGTCGGCCTGGATACGAGCACGGTCCAGTCGAACATTGTGCGCTTCGAAGTGAAGATGGACTCAGGGGTCTTCGCCACACGGTGTCATGAACGTGGTGTTTACATGCTTCCCAACGGTCAGCATGGCGTGCGTGCGGTTCTTCACCGCGATATCGCGGATGCCGACGTTGCCGCCGCCGTGGACATCATGAGCACGGTTCTCGATGAAGAGCAGGCTAGCCGAGTCGGGTGACCTGTGTTCGACGTCCGGCTGCATGAAATGCCTGGGGCATTCCTCGACCGTGGCGGCGCCTGGCTCGAAGAAGAGGAAGCGCGATATCGCCTAATCCTGAGTCTCGCCCGGGGGCGGGCTGCGGGTCACCCGTCAGCATCGCCGTCGCACAGGTCACCGGACCGGGAGTGTGTGTCGGCTACGTCTACACACCACCGGAGCTCCGTGGGCGTGGTTATGCGAGCCGTCTCGTGGCGTTTCTGAGTCAGAAGATGTTGGATGCTGGCTGTGCGTTATGCGTGTTGTACACGGCCCCCCGAATCCGGGCATAGATACCCTCGTTGAGCAATTTCCCGGTCGACCCGTCCGAAGCCAGCTCGGGGAGTCCGACCAGGATGCGCATCGACAAATGCCTCCGCCGCCCGAGCGTGATCGAGAACGAGGCAGTGCCCAGCAGGATTGCAAGCAAGGGGAGCCCGGGCTGGGTGCCATAGTCTGCTATGAGCACGGTGTCGCAGAAGCTCACGAGGACGAGCACCACCTGCACGATTGCGAGTCCATCATGATCGACAGCGTGGCTCCCGCACCGACCTTCCCCAGAAATTCACGAATGGGTGCAGAAAGAACCACCAGACCATCCCCGGAGCGACCGCAACCACTACGAGAACCCCGACGACGTATCTCGCCTTATCCATGACGCACCTCTTGTGTGGCCTAGGGGCAGGGGTGACGATGTTGCTCCGAACAATAGGCCCCCTGGAGGCTCCTGTGCGCTACCTCTCCGTCACACTCGCCGCGCTCTTACTTTCGTCCCCAGCCCTCGCTCAAGAGCGACGGCCCATGACGACTGACGATGCACTCGACCTCATTCAGGTCGGCGGTGCACTCATGTCTCCCGATGGAGGCTGGGTGCTTTTCTCGAAATCTGAGCTCGACTGGGACGAGAACGAGCGAAATACCACATGGTGGCGTGTCCCGTCGGACGGCAGTGAAGAGCCTTATCGGTATATCGGAGAAGAAGGGGGGAGCGGATTCCAATTCTCACCTGACGGGAAATGGTTGTCCTTTACCCGCTCCGTCGACGAGAAGAACCAGTTGTTCCTCATGCGCACGACGGGTGGAGAGGCGACGAAACTCTCAGACCATGAGACTGCGGTCGGGAGGTACCGTTGGACGGAGCACGGTGCGGCCATCGTGTTTGTCGCGGCACACAAGCGGAGTGACGAGGAAGAGAAGAACAGGAAGGACGGGGACGACGCGATCTTTGTCGACGAGGGCCCCAACGGCCAGACGGTGGGTCAGTGGAATGACCTCTGGCGACTCGACGTCGAGTCGAAGGAAGAGAGTCGTCTGACCGAGGCAGAAAATCGAATCGCATCCTTCTCCGTCTCCCCGAACGGCCGCCGGGTGCTCTACACGGCGAGGGACGAGAATCGCCGAAACCAGAGCAACCTTTCGGAGATCCATCTGCTCGATCTGGACTCTGGTGAGACGCGTCTGTTGACCGACAACCGTTCTCCCGAGGGTGGACTCTCGTGGGCCCCGGACGGGCGCCGCTTCGCATACACGGCGAGGAGCGATGGAGAGTGGGAGTTACTCCTCGACAAGATCTGGATCATGGACGTGGAGTCCGACGCGAAGCGCATCGTTTCTTCGAGCTTCGACGGAAGCATACGTGGTTTTGTGTGGACTTCTGACGGCCGAGAACTCCTGTTCGGCGGCTTGCAGCGGACCAACACGAATCTTTATCGGCTTGATATCGAATCCGGCGAGGTCACGAAGGTGACCGAGGCTGTCGGTTCCCTCGCTCCATCGTCGTATTCGCGAGATCGCATGCGCATGGCGTACGTCGCACAGGATTGGGCTACGCCTGCAGAGGTGTGGGCGGGCCCAACGACAGGGGCGAGCGGCGTTCGGTTGACCGATGCGAACCCCTGGGTTGCTGCCGAGCTGACATTGGGTGAGTCGAAGACGATTCAGTGGGAGAGCTCGGACGGCATGGAGATTGAGGGTATTCTCACGCTTCCCGCAGGACACGAGCGCGGCGAACTCCCGCTTCTGCTGCACATCCACGGGGGCCCAGCGGGCGTGTTCACGAACACGTTTTCTGCTCGGAATCACGTCTGGGCTGGCCTCGGGTACGCACAGCTGTCGCCCAACGTTCGCGGGAGCTCCGGATACACAGATGAGTTGCTCCGCGGCAACATGAATGACATCGGTGGTGGCGACTATTGGGACCTGATGACCGGGGTCGATGAGGTGGTCGAGCAGGGGATCGCAGACCCCGACCAGCTGGGGCTGCGCGGCTGGAGCTACGGTGGCATCCTTGGCGGGTGGACCGTGACCCAGACCGACCGTTTCAAGGGTGCGTCCGTGGGCGCAATGGTGTCCGACTGGACCTCAGAGTATGGCCCTGGCTTCAATCACGACGTGTCGCTCTGGTACATCGGTGGGACCCCGTGGGAGAACCCCGAGGCGTGGCGCGAACGCTCTGCACTGACGCACGTCGCGAACATCACCACCCCCACGCTCATTCTTCACGGAATGAATGATCGGACCGACACCGAAGCCCAGAGCATGATGTTCTTTCAGGCCCTCAAGGATCAAGACAAAGAGACCCGCTACATCCGGTTCCCGCGGGAGCCGCATGGCTTCCGTGAGCCTCGTCACCAGCGGACCCGTGACGTCGAGGAGATCCGATGGATCCAGAAGTACGTCCGGGGGATCGAGTGGGAGCCGTGGGAGCGACCCTCAAAAGACGAACCGAAGGTGATTTCCTGATGCCGGTTGAGAAGGCAACGTTGGCTGGTGGTTGTTTCTGGTGTCTTGAGGCAGTCTTCGAGCTCGTCGACGGCGTTTCCGAAGTGAAATCGGGCTATGCCGGCGGACATGTGCAGAACCCGACCTACAAGCACGTCTGCAGCGGCGAAACCGGGCATACCGAGGTCGTCCAGATCGACTTCGACCCCTCGATCATCGAATACAGTGAGCTACTCGAGATCTTCTTCTCGATCCATGACCCGACGACCCTCAATCGGCAGGGCGGGGACGTGGGCACTCAGTATCGTTCCGCGATCTGCGCGCATTCAGACGAACAGCTCAAGACAGCACAGGCTGTCTTGGCAGCGGTTGACCAGGACGGTCCGTGGGACGATCCGATCGTGACTGAGGTCGCGCCGCTCGATGTGTTTTGGCCGGCAGAGGATTGCCACGACGCGTATTTTCAGCGCAACGGAGGCCAACCGTATTGCTCCGCTGTGATCGCACCTAAGGTCGCGAGATTCCGAGCTCGTTTTGCACACCGAATGGGGAGCGCTACGGCGCCCTAATTTTTTTATGTGCTGGGTGAATGCGTGTTAGCTTTTATGAGGATTTTCCGGGCCGAACAGGTGGCCCATCAAACCAACCTCCATCCCAATAAGAGCCGTAACAATGCCCAAGCCTGACTCGAAGCTGGTGGTGAAGTGGCGACAACTCGCCGAAGACGGATATCTGTACGCCGAGATCTCGCGGATGAACCCTGAATTCTCGGTCGATCAGGTGCGTCACTACTGTCTCGGTCATACTGGCCGCAAGCTGCCTGGACCCATTCAGCGGGTCGACCGCTGGTACGGTTCTAACGTGTGGCTGCGTGGTGAAAACTCCCCCCATGCCGAGCTGAATATCAAGCAGGCACAGAAAATTTTGGACGACTGGGACGAAAAGAACGACAGCTGGAAGCTCTCCGGAGCCGAGTGGGCCCGGAAATTCGGCGTATCCCCCAGCACTATCTATATGCTGCGCCGCGGAGAAACGTGGAAGCACTTGGAGCATCCCAATCAGGGACGGAAACCAAGGAAGCGGAAGAAGCGTTCCTGATCTGATCTGAACCGGTCAAAGGGCCCCGTCGCGCATCGCGTGGCGGGGCCTTTGGTATTCATGCTGAAATGGAAAGTCTCAAGCTGTGGTATCGCTGGGAGGTGTCTTCGAGTGCGTGTTGGTTCTGGAGCAGGTAGTCTGAGTTCATGGGTGAACACGCTCACCTCGAAGAGGTATTGTCTGCGCTCGACGCCGGTGATGTTTCTGTGCTGCGCTCCCTCCTCGACGCGCACCCTGATCTTCCGTCGAACATCGTTGAAGGCAAGAATCGCTGAATGGATACAGAATGATCACAGTTGAAGGCGTGACAAAGCGATACGGCGAGGTCGTCGCAGTGAACGACCTGAGCTTCACAGTAGAGCGGGGCGAAGTGGTCGGGTTCCTCGGGCCGAATGGGGCCGGAAAGTCGACGACCATGAAGATGATCACGGGAACGCTTCAACCTGATGCTGGCTCCGTGCTCTTTGATGGTGTTCCGATATCCGACGACCTCACCGGAGCGAAGCGTCGCGTAGGCTATCTGCCCGAGGCGAATCCGCTTTATGACGAGATGCTCGTGTGTGAGTACCTCGACTATGTCTCCGAGCTTCGCGGTCTGTCACCGGATCAGACGAGGTCCGGCGTCGCGGACGCGGTTGCGGAAACCGACATCGGATCCGTGTTCTATCGCCCGATCGGCGACTGTTCGAAGGGCTATCGCCAAAGAATCGGACTGGCGGGGGCCATCCTGCACAGGCCGGAGGTACTGATTCTTGATGAGCCGACCGAGGGACTCGATCCGAATCAGCGGGTCGAGATCCGACGACTGGTGGGGTCTCTCGGCAGAGAACGGACCGTTCTGCTTAGCACACATGTTATGCAGGAGGTCGAAGCGACGTGCTCGCGGCTCGTGATCCTCCGAGAGGGCGAGCTTGCAGCCGAGGGCACCGTACAGGAGCTAATCGCGAACCGAACGGGCGGGGTACGCTACGTAGTCGAGGCTGCGGGCGATGGTGTCGCACAGTCGCTCTCTAGCCTCCCCGGTGTTTCCAGTCATCGCGCCGAGGCGCTCGAGGGCCGGACACGCGTCGAGCTAACCTGTCGCGAAGCAGGTGAACTGCGCCCGGAGATCTTCACGATGGCGCGTGACCGGGGCTGGACTTTGTGGGAACTCCACAGAGAACAGGCGAGTCTCGAGCAACTCTTCCGAACCCTCACTTCGGTTGAGGAGGGCGCATGATGCACCCTGTCCTCACGGTGGCCCGGCGAGAGCTGCGCGGCTACTTCGATCAGCCCACGGGCTATGTTCTCATAGTCGCGTTCCTGGCGATCTCGCTCTTCCTGGCATTCCGGACGATGTATGCCACGGGGATTGCGTCACTGCGCCCTATCTTCGATCTACTCCCGGTGCTCTTCGCGGTGTTCATTCCGGCCGCTACGATGCGCTCGTTCGCGGAGGAGCGGCGTGGTAAGACGCTCGACTGGCTGATGTCTCAGCCAATCACGGAGGCGGAGGTCGTTCTCGGGAAATTCCTGGGCGACTGGGCGTTTGTACTCCTCGCGCTCGCGGGTACGGTTCCGACAGCCCTCGGTATTCTCTGGGTGTCCGAGGCGGATGCGGGCATCGTGCTAGCGCAGTACATCGGCGCGACCTTGCTCGCTGGCCAGCTCACAGCCGTCGGGGTGTGGGCATCGAGCATCACCCGCAATCAGATCACCGCGTTCATCGTATCCGCCGCAGTCTGCTTTACGCTCTTTCTGATCGGTCTCCCGATTGTTCAGATCGGACTCTCGCCGGCAGTGGGTGGCGGCCTCGCGCAGCTCTCGGTACTCAGCCACTTCGAGAACGTCGCTCGAGGCGTTGTTGACCTGAGAGACGTCCTCTATTTCGTGTCGACAGGCGGACTGTTCGTGATGCTGGCGTGGTCCGCGGTAGGGCGGGAGCGCCTCAGCGCAGAACGGTCAGAGTTCGGCCGCATCCGGGTCGGCGCAGGTGTCGCGATCGCACTGGTCGCCGTGGTAAACCTCGTCGGCGGCAAGATCAGAGGCCGGATCGACCTTACCGAGGATAATCTGTATACGCTGTCCGAGGGGTCCCGGACGTTGCTGAGAGATTTGGACGACATCGTGCAGATCAAGCTGTTCGCTTCTCTGGAACTGCCACCTGAGATCCAGATTCAGCTCCGGGACGTGCGGGATCTGCTAGCGGACATGCGTAGCGCCTCCAACGGTAATCTTCTGGTGACGGATCTCGATCCGAGTCAGGACCAAGACGTGGCCGCGGAGGCGTCGGAGCTGGGGATCTTCCCGGTCGAGTTCAACGTCCTGAGGGACGACAATTTCGAGGTGCGGCAGGGCTACTATGGCTTCGCGATTATCTATGCGGATGAGAATGAGGTGACACCGCTTATTCAGCGAACCGACGACCTCGAATTCCAGATCGCGTCACAGATTTACCGAATGACGACGGTTGAGCGACCCGGCATCTCTTTCGTGAGTGGTTTTGGTGCGAAGTCCGACACCGAAGTGCCGGGGTTGAGCCAGAGCCTCGCCTCTCGCTACGACATCCGGTCCATCGATATCGCGGGGGATTCGCCGCCGCCTATTTCGCTCGATTCGACAGAGGTTCTCGTCATTGCAGGTGCCACGCAGCCGATGGATCCTGCGGCCGTGGGTCGGATCCAGACGTTCATGGATGCCGGGGGCGCGGCCCTCGTATTGGTGGAGCCGATCGTCCTCAATCAGCAGTCGCCCATCGCAATGCCGGCGACTTCCGGGCTCGAGCCAGTCTTGGCAGCCCGAGGAATATCGGTCTCGCCGGGCCTCGTGGCGGACATGGCTTCGAGCGAACGGGTATCCCTGGGCCGGCAGGGGCAGTTCAACGTCGTTTCGCCGTATCCGCTCTGGCCGATCGTGGCCACCGTCGGTGAGCACCCGGTCACGAACGGATTGAACGCGCTTTCGCTGGGTTGGGCCGCGGCGCTGAGCATCGACCCGGGGGTCGAGGGGATCACCTCGCTGTGGCAGACCTCCGAGAACGCGGCGATTCATCCGCCGAATGCCACCATCATTCCTGACCAGGAGTGGCCCTTCACCGAGGAGGCGTACGGCGTATTTTCGGTGGCCGCTGCGGTCGTGCCCGAGGATGGCGCCGGCCGGATGATCGTCGTCGGTGACGCCTCGTTCGCCGAGGCTCAGTACATGCAGGCGAACCCGGGCAACCTGCTCTTTCTTGCCAACGCGATCGACTGGTTGGCGCAGGACGAGGCACTCATCAGCATCCGCTCGAAGAACCGTGTGCCACCGGGGCTCATTTTCGAGTCCGATGGCGTCCAGCGCGTACTGAAGTGGGGAAACCTGTTTGGGGTGCCATTCCTGATCGTGCTCCTCGGGTTCTTGAGGATAACAGGCCGCAGGCGGCGTGCCGAAGCACGCTGGAAGGAGGAGTTCGCATGAGTGAGCGCGCGCTGCAGCAACTCGTTGGAGCTCTCGCGATCGCATCGGGCGTGTGGTTCGTCGCGAGCGTGCTCTCTGGCGGATCGGGCTCGATCGGAGCGTCCGGTAAGATCAGTGGCTTCTTCGACGAAATCGACGATCAGTCCGTCTCCTCTCTGACCATGGAGACCGGGACTGCGACGGTCGAGCTCAGTCATGAGGCCGGGCCTTGGACCGTGAACGGCTTCCGGGCTGATCCCGCTACCATCGCACGACTGACGGCGACATTCCCGAATCTGGAGATCGGCGATCTGACCGCATCCAACCCTGACAACCATGAACGAATGGGTGTCAGCGGAGAACACGCAGTCACGGTCACATTCGGGTTCGGAGGTGAGCAGCGGACGCTGATTGTTGGTGACAACGGCCGGAGCTTCGGGACGAGTTTCGTGAGACTTCCTGGTGCCGATGAGGTCTATCTGCTCCGGGGTGATCTCGGGGCGAATGCCCGGCGAGATGAGTCATCGTGGCGCGACCGGACGATGACAGCCAACGATTCTGCCTCCATCCATCGGATCGTGGTCGAACGAACCGAGGGTGTGTACACGCTGGTGCGCGGCGACTCGGCATGGATGATCGACGGGTCAACGGTCGCTGCGGTGCCGACCGTCACGGGCGTCCTTGGAGAACTGTCGAATCTGGTTGCGACAGGCTTTTTGGCCGAGACGGATTCGATCGCTCAGCTGGGGTCTGTGTCCGTCACCCGTGCGTTCGGCGAAAATGGGGAGATGTTGGCCGAAATCACTGTTGGCTCAGGTGAGGCCGACCGATGGGCTCGGACGAGCAGTGACGCTTACCTGTACCGAATCTCATCGTTCAGGGCGGGGCGTATAGCACCGGCCCACCTCGATCTCATCGGCGGGTAGCGCCTACTCGGCGAGGTGGCTCCAGGCGTCGGAGTACAGCCCGGGGAAGCGGGCCAGGTACCCCGGATAGGCGGACCCGGCCTGCTCGACCACATTGCGTGACAGATCGACGATCGTGACGGTGGCCTGCGTCTCCGCGATCACTGCACCCGAGGGCGAGATCGCAATCGATGGCCCACCGATCGATGCTCCGTGCTCGGGGCGCGGGCGATTCACGGAGATCACATACGTGCCGCTCATCACGGCGTTCGCTTTCAGAACGATCCGCCAACGATCGTAGGAGCCAGGGGGTGTCGCGCGAGGTGCGAACACGACTTCGGCGCCCTGGGCCGCGAGAAGCTGGAAGCCCTGCGGCCGATTCACATCGGAGCAGATCTGGAGCCCCGCACGGAGCGGCAACGAGTCGATCAACTGCGGAGCGGCATCACCCGGCTCGTAGTGGCTCGTCTCCCAATACCCTTCCTCTTCCGGGAGGTGGACCTTCCGGTAGCTGGCCCGTCGTACACCGACGCGGTCGTACACGAACGCGGTGTTGTAACGTGTGCAGGTCTCTTCGTCACGAACGATTGCGCCACCAACCAGCGCGACACCGGATGCGGCCGCATCCTCAGACATGCGTTGCTGCCTCGGACCGTCGATCGACTCGGCGTCTTCCTCTCTCGAAACCTTCGAGTAGGGTGCCCACTCATTGAGCGGTAGCTCTGGGAGCACTGCCAGGTCAGCACCACCGTCGCGCGCACGGTGAAGCACATTGGTCAGGTGAGCAGCGTCAGGGTCGCCGAAAAAGACCTCTGAGATGAGTGCGATACGCATGTCCACGTCGGAGAGGCTCGCCGCCGCGACCACGTCGGTCATCCGAAGGAAACACCCTGTGCCAGCGGGAGTGATGTGCTCCAGTTCACTGTGTTTGTCTGCCGACGCATGTAGGCTTTCCACGCGTCAGATCCGGACTCTCGACCGCCACCCGTCTCCTTCTCGCCACCGAACGCACCGCCGATTTCTGCGCCCGAGGTTCCGATGTTCACATTTGCGATACCACAGTCGCTCCCGCGGTGCGAGAGGAAGTACTCGGCCTCACGGAAGTTGTCCGTGAAGACGGAGGACGAGAGTCCCTGCGGCACATCGTTGTGGATCGCGAGCGCCTCATCCATCTCGGCAACCGCCTCGGCGGGAGACGCGTCGGCACTCCCGTATTCCAGAATGTAAAGAATGGGCGCGAACGTTTCGTTCTGCACGATCTCGAAGCTGTTGTGGGCTGCGGCGATGCACGGGGTGACGTAGAGACCACCGGGGTAGTCTTCACCTTCGAGGACCTCTCCTCCGTAGAGGACTTCGCCACCCTCCGCGACGACCTTGTCGCGGGCCGCCATCATTGCGTCGACCGTTGGTTGGTTGAGGATCGGGCCCATGAGCGTGTCGTCGTCGAGTGGATTCCCGATCTTTACGTCTTTGTAGGCGCTCACGAGACGGCTCACCAGTTCATCCCGAATCGATCGGTGCACAATGATTCGACGCGTACTGGTACAACGCTGACCGGCCGTGCCGACCGACCCGAAGAGAATCCCGGGGAGTGCCAGGTCCAGATTGGCATGCGGCGTGACGACGATGGCGTTGTTGCCACCGAGCTCGAGGATCGAGCGTCCGAGGCGGCTACCCACGACCTCACCGACCCGCTTGCCCATCCGGCATGAGCCGGTCGCAGACACCAGAGGCACCCGACGGTCGTGGAGCATGCGTTCACCGATCGTGGCGCCTTGTCCCGTGATCAGAGAGAAGATCGCCGGGTCCACGCCGTTTTCGGCGCACACCTCGGCTGCAATCTTCGTCACCGCGATCGCCGTAAGGGGGGTGCGTTCTGACGGCTTCCAGAGCGTCGCATCTCCGCAGACCGCCGCGAGCGCCGCATTCCAGCTCCACACCGCGACGGGGAAGTTGAAGGCGCTGATCACGCCAACGACGCCCAGGGGGTGCCACTGCTCACGCATGTGGTGATCCTCGCGCTCGCTGGCGAGCGTGAGGCCGTACAGCTGGCGCGAAAGGCCGACCGCGAAGTCGCAGATGTCGATCATCTCCTGGACCTCACCCTGACCCTCCGCCTTGATCTTGCCCATCTCAAGGGTCACGAGCGCACCCAGTGCTTCCTTCTTCTCTCGCAGTTTGTTGCCGAGCTGACGCACGACCTCTCCGCGCTTAGGAGCCGGAACCTTCCTCCACTCCAGGAATGCGGCCTGGGCACAGTCGACGATCTCGTCGTACTCGGAGTCCGTCACTTCGCGAACGCTGGCGATTCGACTTCCGTCGATGGGCGTGTGGACGTCGATCGATGGACCGGAACCGACCCATTCGCCGGCGAAGCCACCGAGGTTGTGGTCGTCGATGCCGAGGGCGCTGAGAATCTGTTCAGTCGTCATGCTTGGCGGGGCTTGAGGCCTTGAACCGGGCTAGATGAGAAGTTTCTCAACGGCACCGAGTCAGGGGAAGGGCACCGCCGGCTACCCGTCGTCCGCGTTCTTCTTGAAGCGAGCCCGACGGTCTGACGCGCTCGTATCGATCTGCGGAATGATGGCACGGATCAATCGCACCCGGCCGAGTCCAAAGACCTCTTTTAACGCGCCCACCGTCTCCGCATCAGGTGTGGCCTTCAGTGATTTCGAACGAAGACGCGGCGCTGCCTCATCGTTGTCTTGGCCAAGCTGGAGCCAGACCGGTGAAGCTCCGGGGTGGTCGACCAGTACCTGCCGAGCGACCTCGAAGTCGTCGTCCGTAACCTTGGACTCGACGTCGAGTTCGATCTGTATCGCCAGTTCGCCGGCATCTGCGACGTCGTCGAGCAGACGGACTGCCTCGAGGAATATGGGTCGATCCTCATCATCACCCTCCCGGTCGCTGACTCGGCCGGCAATCAGGAGAATCGCATCAGCCTGGAAAAGCTCCTTGCAGCTCTCCCACTTGTCGCCGAACGCCAGAATCATCGCGGTACCGGTGAAGTCCTCGACGACAATCTTGCCCCACTCTTTGTTGCTCTGCTTCGAGATCTGCCGGGACACGGACGTGACCACGCACGGAAGCTCAACGAGCTGGCCGGGCCGATCTATGAGTGAGGCCGAAGACACAGGCTCGAACGCGCGAACGATCTCACTGTAACGATCGAGTGGGTGTCCGGAGATGAAGAAGCCGAGCGCCGCCTTCTCGCGTTTGAGGCGATCCTGCTCGGGCCACTCCGGGAGATTGGGCAGCGAAGGGGCGGATCGGGGCATGCCAGAGGCCTCACCGAACAGGGAGGCCTGACCAGCCTCTTGCTCCGCCTGACGTGCCTGGACTTCGCCATAGGCGCTGTCGAGGCCGCCGAGCAGCTGTGCCCGATGGCCGAAGTCGTCGAGGGCGCCCGCTGCAATGAGCGCTTCGCAGGCGCGCTTGTTCAGCGCCCGAATATCGATGCGCTCCAGAAAGTCGAAGAGCGACGTGAATCGCCCGTTCGCCCTCGCCTCGAGCACAGAGAGCGCTGCCCCGTGGCCGACGCCTTTTACCGCGCCGAGCCCGAAACGGATCTTGTCCGCCTGCGTCACAGCGAACTTCCAGCCCGACTCGTTTACGTCGGGCGGAAGGACCTCAATGGGCTCTTCCAGTTTTGGCAGATACCGGGGAAGGTCGCGACACGCGCCGATGTACTTCACCACGCTGTCGGTCGTTCCGAGTACGGAGGAAAGCAGCGCGGCCATGTATTGAGCCGGGTAATGTGCTTTCAGCCATGCCGTTTGATAGGACACGAGGGAGTACGCCGCCGAGTGGCTCCGGTTGAAACCGTAGCGACCGAACGTCTCGATCTGGTCAGCCAGATCCGTGGCGATCTTCCTGTCGACACCCCTCTCGACGGATCTTGCGACGAATTTTCCGAGCTCTTTTTTGATCAACGCAGAGATCTTTTTGCCAACCGCTTTTCGCAATACGTCCGCTTCGCCAAGCGTGAACCCGGCGAGCTCTGACGCGATCCGCATCACCTGCTCCTGATACACGATGACGCCGTACGTCGGCTCGAGGACCTTCTGGAGGCTCGGGTGAGGGAATGACACCTCCTCCTTTCCGAGCTTCCGACTGATGAAGACGTCGGTCATGCCCGAGTCGAGCGGCCCGGGTCGAATCAGTGCGTTCGTAGCGACGAGATCCTCGAAGCGATCGCAACGCATCGCTCTGAGTTTGTCGTTCGCGAGGTTCGACTCGAACTGAAAAATGCCCGATGTGCCGCCGCGGGCGATCATCTGGTAGACCGCCGGGTCATCCAAGGGTAGGTCATCAATCGTGCCGTACTCTTCGCTGGTCTCCGGATTCGCCAGCTTCCCGTAGCGCTCCTTCACCAAGTTCACCGCGTCGTGAATCACGGTGAGTGTCTTGAGCCCAAGGAAGTCCATCTTGAGCATGCCCGCGTCTTCCAGCGCGTTCATGTCGTACTGCGTGACGACCATCGCGTCGTCATCGCCGGAGTTCTTTCCGCCCTGGACGCTGACCGGCACGTAGTCGTCGATCGGGCCCGGGGCAATTACGACGCCGGCGGCATGCACGGAGGAGTGACGAGCTAGCCCCTCGAGTGTGATCGAATAGTCGAAGAGCTGCTTGTGACGGTCGTCCTGATTATAGAGCGCCTTCACTTCTTTAAGCTTGTCGACCGCTTCCTGCACCGTGAATGCCTGACCCGGAGCGTTCGGAATCAGCTTTGCGATCTTGTCGGTCTCGAAGGGTGCAAACTTCAATGCGCGCCCCACGTCCTTGATGACCGCACGGCTCTTCATGGTCCCGAACGTGATGATCTGGCCGACTGCGTCCGTTCCGTACTTCTGGCGGGTGTACTCGATGACCTCGCCGCGTCGCTCATAGCAGAAGTCGATGTCGATATCCGGCATCGAAATCCGCTCTGGGTTCAAGAACCGCTCGAAGAGCAGATCGAAGGCGAGCGGATCGAGGTTCGTGATGCCGAGCGCATAAGCGACGAGAGAGCCCGCTGCCGAGCCACGGCCCGGCCCAACGGGGATATCGTTTTCTCTCGCCCAGCGGATGAAATCCTGAGTGATCAGAAAGTATCCGGCATATCCCGTGCCCTTGATGACCTCCATCTCATAGTCGAAGCGTTCCTGTGCTTCCTGAGGCAGGGGATCGCCGTAGCGCTCCTTGGCCCCTTCCATGGAGAGGTATTCGAGGAAGTCGTTCTCGTCCGAGTGCTCTGCGGGGAGCGGGAACTCCGGGAGGAAGTATTTTTTTTCGAACACGAGATCGACTTCGTCGGCGATCTTCAGCGTGTTCTCGACTATGTCCGGACGATCGGGGAAGCGCGCGACCATCTCTTCGGAACTCTTGAAGTAGAGTCCGTCGTCGTAGTGCATGCGGTTCGGGTCGTCGCGATCCTTCCCGAGTCCGATGCAGAGCAGGACGTCATGTGCGTCGTGATCACCCGGCATGAGGAAGTGTGAGTCGTTCGTGAGCACGACGGGCAGGTCGAGCTCCGAGCCGAGCTTGAAGATCTGCTCATTTAGAGCAGCTTGCCCAGGAGAGTCATGTGCCTGGACCTCGAGGTAGTACCGACCGTCGAAGAGGTTCGCGTACCACTCAGCAGCTTCTTTTGCGCCGGCCCAGTTGTCCACTTGGAGATGTCGAGCGACTTCTCCAGCCATGCACGCCGACGAAACGATGATTCCTTCGCTGTACTGTGCGAGGGCCTCGCGATCGACGCGCGGTTTGTGATAGAAGCCCTCCGTGTATCCCAGCGAGGAGAGCTTGATCAGGTTCTTATAGCCCTGCATGTCGCGGGCGAGAAGAACCAGGTGGTAGTAGGCGCGATCCCCCTGGCCTGATCGTGACCGGTCTCGTCGGTCGCCGGGCGCGACGTAGGCCTCCATGCCGATAATCGGCTTGAGTCCCTCTTTTGTCGCCTGCTTGTGAAAATCCCAAGCACCAAACATGCAGCCGTGGTCTGTGAGAGCCAGGCCCGGCATCTCATGTTCCTTGGCTTTTCTGACCAGATCCCCGATGCGATTGGCGCCGTCGAGGAGGGAGTACTCAGAGTGTGTGTGGAGGTGAACGAAGCTCACTGCGAGTACGGTCGGTTGGGGGTAGGAGAGGCAACGGATGAGCAACGTAACAAGGGCCGCAAGGCGCGCCAGTCAGCGTGATCCTTGTGCTCCACGGGTGTGTAGACGCCTCTATGGCTTGGACCGTCACACGCCGGAGATTTGCTTGCACGCGTTCATCCATGCACTTCCCCTCATATTGTTCGCTGGTGTGACTTCGGCGACTGCGTTGGCAGGGCAATACACGTTACCGCTGGTGAGTACGGACCCGATCGACTTGTCCGCATTCGATCTGTCGGGTCGGATCAGATTAGACGAGGCCACATTTCCGTCGACACCTTGTCACGTGGCCTGCCTTCGTCGGACTCGCGTACCACGAGTACCGAACCATGCGCAAGATTCTTGACTGAAAGTGACCGCCAAGAGGGACTCTTACTACGGGACCGTGGTCCGCAGAGGCACCACGACCTCGCCCCAGTAAAAGCGAAGTGTCATTTCGTAGGGGCCACAGCGCGAGCGCACCCGGCTCTCCCTGAATCCCGGCCCCGGGCCCGGATGGTTCCCAGCCCTATGCAGAGCACCGGAACGAGTCGAGCAGCGTCTCAAGCTGAATCATGTATTCGTACTTTTCCTTGCCCGGCGCATAGAGCCACGCATCGAGGATGTACGTGCGGTCCTGACGGTCACACGTCACACTTCGTGTGATCAGAAGCCCGCCTGCCGGCCACGGACGCTCGGGTGTGTTCTTCCACTGAGCCTGCAGCTCGAACCCCGGTGCGCCATCTACGGAGATCTCATGCTCTGCAGCCCCTTCGAGGACGAGCATCTGTGGCTCGCTGTAGAGACCTACGACCTCCTCACGCCAGGCCAGTAAAGACTCTCGGTCGAGCAGTCCCGGGGCCGGGGTGCGCCAGGTAACTGCGATCTGGCGAATCAGTTCCGATGGATGGGGCTGATCATTTCGGAAGATGTACGTGGAGTCGATCACTTCCCACCGATAGACGTCGGGAAGGAGCATCGTAAATCCTGCCTGAATCGACAGGGTATCAGAGAGAGCGCTGTCGCGCCCCGACATGTACATGCGATTCCGCGCGTAGTACCTGTACTGCTC
This sequence comes from Longimicrobiales bacterium, assembly GCA_028823235.1. Lineage (NCBI taxonomy): Bacteria > Pseudomonadati > Gemmatimonadota > Longimicrobiia > Longimicrobiales > Longimicrobiales bacterium. Next base: position 216,149 of record JAPKBW010000002.1, read on the forward strand.
ATCGAGCAGGCGATTGACCTCGTTCAGATAAGGCGCAAGATCCTCTGCCCCCCATCCGTCGCCGAGGAGGATCAGCGTTACCGTCTGCCCATTGGACCACACGTTGTAAACCTGATGCAGGCCATTCTCGGTAATGAGCTTGGAGGCCGAATCGAGAACGTCCTGCACCCAGAAATCTTCTCGGGTCCCGACCACGAGCGGCTGCCGGAAGCGGCGCAGTCGATCCCAGAACTCAGCTCCTGGCTCTTGGTACGTGACCGTGAAGGCCTTCTCGGTCAGGACGGTCGAGATCGTCGACTCGAGGGCGTCGTATACGTCCTCGCCGACAATGTCCCACTGCTCAGCCGACATGACGGCGATGATGCTGTTCACGTCTCCGTATGCGAGCGGCCGCTCGTTGCACGCCGTGATGAGCCCCATGGAACTCAGGAGTGCTGCTACCAGGAGTCGCTTCGTCGAGATCATACGGCCGTCTTTCCGGTGTTCGTGGTTCACTGCTGACTATACGCTCGCGAGTGGTCCTAGATTGCGTTCGAGTAACGCACCGGCGTCGGGCTCACGGCCCATGAATTCCAGGAAAAGGTCGTCCGGATCAGCTGAGTCGCCGCGTGAGAGGATGGTCTGCACGTAGGAACGTCCAGTCTCCCGGTTGAATATGCCCTCCGCGCGAAAGCGCGTGAATGCGTCTGCGTCGAGCACTTCTGACCACAGATAGCTGTAGTAGCCAGCCGCGTATCCACCGGCGAAGAGATGGGAGAAGGAGGTCAGAATGTGGAGATTCGCGAAGTGTGGATCGGGTGCGAACTGCGCGAAGTTCTCCTGTCCAAACACCATCGTCTCTTCGCCCTGACGCGCGTCGACTGATGCGTCCGGATCCTCTCCGGCCTCGGTGCGAAGGGCCGGTGCCAGTTCTTGATGCAGGGCGAGATCCACGGTCCCCAGAGATAGCTGACGCATTTGCGCCCACCCGCCCAGGAAACGTCGTGCGGCCACCATCCGCTCGAACAAGTCGTCGGGAAAGGCCTCGTCGGTCTCGTAGTGGCGGGCAAAGAGGTCGAGGGCCTCACGCTCCCATGTCCAGTTCTCCATCAACTGACTCGGAAGTTCGACCCAGTCCCATGCGACATGAATTCCGGCTCGTGAAGGAATTTCAACCCGTGAAGTACAGTGGTGGAGGAGGTGGCCAAACTCGTGAAACATGGTTTGGACCTCCCGGTGTGTGAGAAGCGCTTCGGCGTCGCCCTCAGGGGGTGTGAAATTGCCACACATGACCCCGAGGTGAGGCGCGAACCCTTCGGGTCGAGGGCCACCTGTCACAAAATTGTTCATCCACGCACCGGGCCGCTTCTCTTTGCGGGGGAACCAGTCCGTATAGAAGGCGCCAACCATGACATCGGCGTCGTCGAAGATCTCGTAAAATCGGACCTCCTCGTGCCATAACTCCTTGATCACAGCTTCGACGATTCGGAAGCCGAAGGTGCGATGGGCGATTTCGAACATGCCGTCGAGGACGCGGCCAAGCGGAAAGTACGGGCGCATCGACTCATCGTCGATGTCGTATCTGCTCCTTCGGAGGTCCTCCGACACGAATGAGACGTCCCACGGCTGGAGCTCGTCGATGCCGAGTGTCGCGGCATGGGCCCTCAGATCATCGACGTCGCGAGCCCAGTAGGGGCGGGTCCGTTCGACGAGGTCTCGTTCAAACTCGATCGCTCGTGTCCCTGATCCGGCCATGCGGTCCGCGAGATTGAAATCTGGGAAGCCATCGTACCCGAGGATACTGGCAATTTCGTCGCGGAGTCGAAGAATTTTTGCCATGAGTGGGCGATTGTCGAACTCGCCGTCACGACAGCGCGTGGTATAGGCGATCAGGATCTCCTGACGGAGCTCTCGGTCAACGCAGTGCTTGAAAATGGGCTCGACGGAAGGGTATTCGAGCGTCAGCAGCCAGCCGTCCTCTTCCTTCTCTTTCGCCTTTACGCGGAAGCGTCGCTTCGCCGCATCGGGTACGCCGCCAAGTCGCGACTCGTCGGTAATGAGTAGATCGAATGCGCCGGTGGCATCCAGTACGTTCTCGCTGAACTTTTGCTGCAGCTGGGCTAGGTCTACCTGGAGCGACTGCAGGTGAGTCTTGGTGTCTGCGGGCAGGTCCGCTCCGGCTCGCTCGAAGTCGCGCACCGTCTTATCGAGATGCCGCCGACGGATGCCCTTGAGTGCCTGGGCCTCGTCGGTCGCGGCGTAGGCCTTGATGCGACGCCAAATACCCCGGTCGAGTGGAATGCTGGACCAGAACGTCGACATCTTCGGAAGGACTGCGTTGTACGCGTCGCGGAGTTCTGGTGACTCGTTGACCCCCACCAGATGCCCGACAGGTCCAACCACTTCGGATAGCTGCTCAAGGGCTCGATCTAGTCGCTCAATGGTCGATGACCAGGTCGGCTCTGTGTCGTCGGCTGTCATTGCCTCGACCTCCGACTGGGCCGTCGCCAGCGCGTTGTTGATTCCCGGTTCGACGTGTTCAGCCAGAATCCGATGAAAGGGGATTCGGAAGTCGCCGGAAAGGAGCGGATTTTGTACCGGTGTCATGTGGCGTGGAGCTGTAGTTGGTCCAGGGACGGGAAAGGTATGCGGCCCCCGGACGCCATCAATCCCAGTGGGGTATGAAAATGCTCGACAGGGTCCGGGAGCAGATGGTAGCGTTCCGCATCTGGTGCGGCACGCTCCAGAGCGAACTTCGTACGCCTTATTGAAATCGCTGGGGTCAACCCGACACGAGGGCATGCAGATGAAGGACACTGAACGATTTGACGATGGCGATGCCCCGTTATCGGTCTTGGCCTTAGACGATGATGAGATCGACGAGGAAAAGGCGGATGACGACGAGGAGTGGGATGACGATGACGACTGGGACGACGAGGAAGAAGAAGCGGCTGAGCTTTGGGACGACGACGATGACGCCGGTGTTCGACGTTTCGTTCGTCCAACACGGACCTGACCGTTCGGGCTACTCCTCCGGGTCGGGGGAGGATGTCCCGCCGGTCGCCAGATAAAACACGGTCCCGGCGGCGATCAGCGCGAATGCGACTCCGGCCTCGAGCGGACGGTCTAGCGCCAGGTAGGTCAGAATCCAGATCGTAAGCCCCATGTATACCAGTGGGGTCAATGGGTACGCCCACGTCCTGTAGGGGCGGGGAAGATCTGGTTCTCGTGCGCGGAGAATGAACACGCCACCGACGGTCAGGAGGCTGTTGAGCCCGAGGATGAAGCCTGAGAACACGAGGATCGACTCAAACGAAGCCGTCACTATGAAGAAGACCGCGAGTGCGCCCTGGGTGTAAATCGCATAGGTCGGAATGCCATCTACATTGGTCTTCGACAGCCACCGAAACGTCGTGTAGTCCTGCCCGATCACATGGAGGACTCGGGGGCCCGCGACCACCATCGCGCTCACCGTCGATACCAGCAGCAGGGCAAGCGTGACGCCCATCATGTCCGCGCCGGTCGGACCGAAGATGTAGGTCGCCGCGATGTACCCCACTTCGACCTCTCCCTGCATCGCGGCCATGGGCGCCGCTCGCAGGAACGCGTAGTTCAACCCTACGTAAAGGCAGAGGACGACGACCGTTCCGCCTCCAAGAATCCAGGGTAGCTGGCGGGCGGGGTCGTCGAGCTCACTCGTCAGGTAGGTGGCGGCATTCCACCCGGTGTATGCGTAAGAGACATAGATCAGAGAAATCGCGAACGCTCCGCTCAGCAGGGCACCGCTGTCTCCCGCCACAGGCAGGAGAGCTACGGGCTGCGGGTCTGGAGTCAGTAGAAGTGCGGCACCGCAGAACGCGACGATCAGCAGGACCTTGAGGCTCGTGAACCCCGACTGCAACGCGCTTGAGTTCCGATGCGTAGTGGAGTGTACGAGCGAGAGCACCACCACTAGCGAGACTGCAAGGCCGGTCTCCGGCAGTGCCGGGAAGACCGCCGACAGATAGGCACCAAAGGTGATCGCGGCGAGAGCGGTGGGCGCCGCGAAGCCGATCGTCGCGGAGATCCACCCTGACACGAAGCCCGCGCCCGGATGGTAGATCCGGGACAGGAAGGTGTACTCACCACCCGAACGTGGGATCGCCGCCCCGAGCTCCGCGTAGGTGATGGCGCCACAGAACGCCGCCACGCCACCGACGATCCAGAGCATGAGCAGCGGGAACGTCGACTGAATGTCGACGAGCTGAAATCCGAGGCTCGTGAATACGCCCGTCCCGATCATGTTCGCGACCACGATCGACGCGGCCGCGTAGAAGCCGTAGCCAGAGCGATGGGGTGCGGTCGTGGAGGGCATCAGGTCGGAGCAGTGGGTGGATTGCGCATCCGAATGTACAGGCGCGGAGCCGCTTTGGATGCAGTGCCCGTGCCTGCGCCCGGGGTGGCCCGATCGCCTGCGCAGGTGCAGTTTTCCCGACCTTTTAAGCTCCACATCATAGCCTTGGAATCTCTGATGCGCGGAACTCGCGTCCCGATCTCGATCATCGCACCTGGCCTGTTCGCTCTCGTGCTGTTTCTGGCACCTGCGCTCGGCCTCTCAGCCCAGGTGCCCAGGCCTGAATCCGTGCTCGGTTATCAGGTGGGCGCAGATTTCGAGCTCGCCAATTACGAGCAGTCGATGGAGTACTTCCAGGCTCTCGACGCTGCCTCGGACCGCATCGAGATGCGGGAGGTCGGGGTCACGAGCTTTGGGCGACCTTGGTACATCGCACTGATTTCGTCCGCCGAAAACCTTCGCGACGCCGAGCGGTATCGGCAGATCGCGCAGCAACTCGCTTATCCGTCGGACGACATGACCGACGAAGATGCGCAGGCTCTCGCCCGGGAAGGGAAGGCGATCGTGCACATCGATGGCGGCATGCACGCGAGTGAGGTCGCGCACGCTCAGCACACGATCCAACTGGCGTATGACTTGGTCACCGGGGACGATGACCCGGAGATCGCGACCATTCTCGACGATGTCATTCTGGTTCTCTGGCCCAGCATAAACCCCGACGGCCAGACCATGGTCTCGGACTGGTACTACTCGAACGTTGGCACGCAGTACGAAGTGGCAGGCACGCCGTTTCTTTATCAGAAGTACGTCGGTCACGACAACAACCGTGACGGATACATGATCAACCAGATCGAGACACGCACGATCACTCGCATGGATCGGTACTGGGAACCTCAAATCGTCTACAACCACCACCAGTCGTCACCCTTCCCGACGCGCATCTGGATTCCGCCGTTCGCGGAACCGATCAGCCCAAACGTTCATCCACTCATGTGGAGGACCGTGAACCTGATCGGCATGTCGATGGCGGCGGCCCTTGAGGAGCGCGGCCAGAAGGGTGCCGTCCACATGGGGACGGGCTTTGACAACTGGTATCCGGGATTTGCGGACCACGCGAATAGCTTCCACAACGTGGCTTCGCTCCTCACGGAGACTGCACTCTACCGGTACGCGACCCCTCACTTCTACACGCTGAACGATTTCCCGCAGAATCGACGTGATCTCCGCCCCGAATCCCTCTATGCCTCGCCCTGGGAAGGCGGCTGGTGGAGAATCGGAGACGCAGTTTCCTACATGCTTACATCGTCCGTGTCCGTGCTCGATGTCGCGGCGAAGTACAAGTACGACCTACTCTACAACCGCTATCAGGCCGCGCGTGACGTGATCGCCGAGCATCGCGCTGCGCCGCCGTATGCCTACTTCATCTCTGAAGATCAGCGTGACCCGGTCGCTGCGGTCGAGATGCTTCGACGCCTCGCCTTCAACGGCATCGACGTGAAGCAACTCGCATCTCCGGTGACTGTGGACCGCGTCACGCATGCCGCGGGCACCTGGGTCATCCCCATGGGCCAACCCAACGCCAACTTCGTAAAGCAGCTTTTTGCCGTGCAGGAGTACCCAGATCTGCGCGAGTATCCGGAAGGGCCGCCGGAGCAGCCGTACGACGTGTCAGGTTGGACACTCCCCTATCTGTTCGACGTGCGTGTCGTCGAGGCTCGCACGCCTCTGGGCGACGACGTCCGGAGTGCGATGAGCGATCTGGCAACGGAACCGCTCCCCTGGGACGCACCAGGCGATGCGCAGCCGTGGGATACACCTCCGGACGTGGGGTTCGACAGTAATCCTGTCGCGCGTGGCATCGTGCCTCCGGTGGGGACGGCGAGCGGTAGCGGCTCTTCCCTCATCCTCGATGCGGCTGAGAACAACGGCTACAAGGCACTTAACCGCGCCTGGGCGATGGGCGGCCGAGTCGGTTTCGTCGCGGGCGCGGCGGGCGCGGATGGCGCTGCTGGAAACACCGGCTCGTGGGTCATCGATGGACTGAGCGGATCACAGCGACAGAGCCTCGTGAACGACCTCCGGTTGCAGGCGACCGCAGGGTCTTCATCTCCGACCCCGGTGGCCAAGCCGAGGGTTGCGCTCTATCGGCCCTGGAATCCCTCGATGGACGAGGGAATTACGCGCTGGCTCTACGAGATGTATGAGCTGGACTTCACCAGTCTGAGGAACGCAGATGTGCGGGCGGGGGATCTCGCGTCTCGCTACGACGTCATCGTTCTCGCGGACATCAGGGCGAATAGCATCCTGAACGGGAGCACTCCAGGCTCTGTTCCGGCTCGGTACGCGGGCGGTGTGGGAGCTGAAGGCGTTCGTGAGTTGGACGCTTTCGTGCGAAGCGGAGGAACACTCGTCACGCTCAACGGGTCCAGCGATTTCGCCATCGACCAGCTTCATCTTCCAGTGAAGAATGTGGTTCGCGGGATTCCGCGGTCCGAGTACTTCGCAGGCGGGGCGATTGTGGAGATGATGGTTGATGCCAGCCACCCGGTCATGAGTGGTATGCCGGAGCATGCCAAGATTTTTGTCGGCGGCAGCCCCGTCTTCAGTACGGAGGAAGACTTTGCGGGACGAGTTCTGGCGAAATATCCGCATCAGGGCTCCCCCCTGCTGTCAGGTTACTTCCTCGGCGAGGAGCACGTGTCGGGCTTCGCATCCGCCCTCGAGGTCACACATGGCGCTGGCCGTGTCGTCCTCATCGGCATGAAGCCTCAGTGGAGAGGGCAGCCCTTCGGGACCTTTAAGATCCTCTTCAACGCGTCACTCTACACAGGCGCGGTGGCCGCTCAGACGCCGGACAACACAGAATTCTGGACGGCGCCCGAGGAAGAAGAGGAATCAGAGGAGAGAGAAGTCCGGGATGGACGCTAGGGCTCTGTTGAAACACATACGGGGCTCAAGGGGGTAGGGCTCGGCATGTTCATGATGTCGCCATGGGTTCAGCGTCTGCTGATCGCAAACGTGATCGTGTTTGTCGTGACTGGGACCAGTCCTGGTCTGGCGAACGATCTCGCGTATTACCCGCCGATCGCTCTCTTCCGACCGTGGACGATCGTCTCTTACATGTTCCTGCACGCGGACTTCGGCCATCTCTTTTTCAACATGCTGGGAATCCTTATTTTTGGACCCAGGCTAGAGACGAAGATGGGAGCGAAACCCTTCCTGTATCTGTACTTAGCGGCCGGAATCGGTGGCGCCGTTGCCCAGACCGTACTCGCCCCGGCCGCTCTGATGATCGGAGCCTCTGCCGCGGTCTATGCCGTCGTCGTCGGCTTCGCGTATTACTGGCCTCACGAAGTCCTTGTTCTCTTTCCGATTCCGATTCCCGTCAAAGCGTGGGTGCTTGCGACAGGCTATGTCGGAATGTCGGTCTATCAAGGAGTGGCCGGAGCTTCCGACGGCGTCGCGCACTTCGCCCATCTGGGAGGTGCGGCGGCGGGCTTCGCGTTCATCAAGTGGTGGGAGTGGCGCAGAGGGGCGTCCAACCGCGACTTCCAGTCGAAGATGCGGCCGGATTCGAGTCCTAGCGGCTTCGTCGGAGACCGCGTGGCGCTCGCGCGATGGAAGGGGATCTCCACAGCGGGGATGCACTCGTTGAATCGAGAGGAAGTCGAACGGCTGGTCGCAAAAGCGTTGGCCGAGGGACCGGGAGAGCTCTCCGCCGGTGAGCGGGAGTACCTCGACCGGATGGCGGCTTCGTGAGCCTGAAGAACTCGGGCGGGCATCTGGAAGGCCGCGTTACACCCCTCAACATGAGTGGTGAGGAATTCGCTAAGATCGGACATCAGCTCGTCGACGACTTGGCGGCACTCATTGACGGTGTGCGAGACCGGCCGCTCGGGAAGGGAGAGTCTCCTGAGGTCGTTCGCGCTGCGCTGCGCGCCGAGGCGTCGCTACCTGAAGGTGGCACGGACGCCGCTGCGCTGATCAAGCAAACGACAGACCTTCTGATCGATCACTCTCTCTACAATTCGCACCCTCGGTTCTTCGGATACATCCAGGGTCCTGCCGCGCCAGTAGGCATCTTGGCAGACCTGTTGGCCTCCGCAGTTAATCCGAATCTCGGGGGGTGGATTCTCTCTCCGATGGCGAGCGAGATCGAAGATCAGGCCACCCGATGGATCGCAGAGTTTGTCGGCTTCCCCTCAGGCGGCGATGGCGTACTGACCAGCGGTGGAAATGTCGCTAACATGCTTGGCTTCTGGGCGGCCCGGGCGGCGAAGGCCCCGTGGGATGTGCGCCGAGGTGGCATGGATGACCCACAGGCTCGCCCGCTTCGGATCTACTGTGCCAGGGGTACGCATACCTGGGTGCAGAAGGCTGCGGATCTGAGTGGGCTGGGGTCTGACTCGATCCGATGGATCGACACGGACGATCAGGATCGGATTTTGATCGACGAGCTCGAGACATGTCTCGAAGAGGACGTTCTTGCAGGTGATCGTCCGTTGATGATCGTGGGTACAGGAGGGTCGGTCTCCACAGGGGCAGTCGATCAGCTACCCCGGATCCGAGTGATCTGCGACCGATTCGATGCGTGGTTCCACGTGGATGGAGCATACGGTGCGTTCGCAGCCGCCGCCGCGTCAGACGTTCCGGAAGACCTGCGTGGCCTCGCGCTTGCCGATTCCGTTGCGCTCGATCCCCACAAGTGGTTGTACGCACCTCTCGAAGTCGGGTGCATCCTGGTGCGAGACCCCGACGCGCTGATGAACACGTTCTCATATCGGCCGGACTACTACTACTTCCAGGCCGACGCCAAAAACTTTTTCGAGCGCGGCATCCAGAACTCGCGCGGCTTCCGGGCGCTCAAGGTCTGGATGCAACTGAAGCACGTGGGTCGAGCAGGCTATGTGCGGATGATTTCCGAGGATATCCAGCTTGCCCGACGATTTGTCGAGATTGCTGCTGCCTGCGACGAACTCGAAGTGTTCGGCACGGCGCTTAGCATCGCGACGTATCGGTTCGTGCCGAGCGATCTGGCCACACGTGTGAGCGAGCCGCCGGTGCTGGCATACCTCAATGAATTGAACGAAGCGATTCAGGGGCGAATGGAACTTGGTGGTGAGGCGTTCGTGTCGAACGCCGTGCTCGGAGAGGTTTACGCGCTGCGTATGTGCGTCGTGAACTTCCGCACGACACTGGAGGACGTGGTCGCGCTCACTGAGATCAGCGAGCGGCTCGGTCGCGACGCCGACGCCGAGATACGCCCGGACGGGCTGCGATAAGCGATCCGTCGCAGTTTCCGGTTCCCGGGCGTGTGCATCGGGTTGAGGAGACCATTCAGCGTAGTCGCTTCATTACGACACTCGCACACGCGCCCGATGCCGACGCTGCACACGCGTTTATCGCGATGGTAAGGAACGAGTATCCCGACGCGACGCATCATTGCTGGGCTTTCGTCGCCGGCCCTCCGGGGAGTACTGCCCACATTGGCATGAGTGATGACGGCGAACCTCACGGCACCGCGGGTCGCCCGATGCTCACGACGCTTCTGCACGCGGACCTAGGGGAGGTCGTGGCAGTGAGCAGCCGGTACTACGGGGGCGTGAAACTGGGCACGGGCGGACTTAGTCGAGCGTACTCAGGTGGGGTGGTGCTCGCGCTCAAGGATCTTCCCACCGACGTGAAAGTCGAGCGTGTGAGTCTTCGTGTTACGGTGAGCTACGCTGAGGTCGATGGGATGCACCGTCTGATCGACGAGATGGAGTTGATCGTCCTGGTCGAAGAGTTCGGTGCTGAGGTTCGGTATGAACTTGGGGTCCCGACCACGGAGGCTGACGAACTGCGCCGGCGGGTCGGCGACCTCACGCGGGGCTCAGGCCAGTTGGAAGAGATGGATGGCTAGCCGGATCCGCTCTGCACCAGCTCGTATTCCTTTGCAGATCCGCTCTGTCGCGGCGGAGCGGTCGACTTCAACCACGAGAGCGATGCCACGGAATACGGGGCGACCTTTGTGGGGGACCTCTCGCACCATGTCATAGATCTCCAGCTGCTGTCCGGGAGGCCTGTGAGGTCCTCCCGGGTCAGCACGCCGTCGGCCGCACCGCCATGACAGTCACAACTCCCGAGGGCAGGGCGCGAACAAATTCAAGACGGGTCTGCAAAAAGCTTCTTAGTTCTCGCTACCTGGCGGCGGTGGCGTGATCATGATGTGTGCGCCGGCTGTGCCCGGGAACATGAGCCAGGGCGCGCCAGGACCAGAAGGAGCCGGGGAAAGACCCGTGCTCTCGGGGGTGGCCCAGGGCGTGTACACGACCCAGCGGAGGAACGAATTCTCCACCGCCTCAGAAGCGGCGTCGAATTCGTCTCCCATCAGCACGTAGAGGGTCGCGGGTGTTTTCGGCATCGAAAGGGTGCCGGCGTCCGCTTCGGCCCAGCGTCGGGTCGCGAGCTCGCCGGAGTCGGTCACGCCCTCGGCTCGGAGCGCTCGGCCTCGTGCCATGAACGGATCGAGCGACTCGTGATAGCAGGCGACGTTCCATCCCTCGCGATTCGGATCATCCGCCAGGCAGATCAGCGAGTTCGTCCCGTTACGAAGGGTGGTCATCGAGCCGTCGTCAGCAAACCCGAACACGGTCGCATCGGCCCGATCGCCTGCGGGCGCCGCCTGCAACGCACCCACCATCTGCTCGGAGGCTGGCGGTGTTTGGGCCGCGAGGGGAGCCGTGACGGAGATGAAGAGGGCTGCGGCCGCTGCGGCCGAGCCGCGAAAAATTGTACATCTAAAATGCATGGGAACTCCGTTTGGGACGCCGAACGTTGGATTCGATACGCGGTTCTAGTGGGGCCAATTCCCGAAGGGATCTTCGAGAGACGGACTCTGAGGGGTCAGTAGATCGGCCCCGTCTTCTGTGATGACCATGATGTCCTCGAGCCGGACGCCAAACTCACCCGGGATATAGATCCCCGGCTCATCGCTGAACGAGTTCCCAACTGCCAGCGGCTCGTGGTTGCCCTTCACCAGATAGGGCCATTCGTGCCCGTCCATGCCGATCCCATGGCCGACACGGTGGGTGAAGTACGTGTAGCCGGGTCCGTATCCGCCGTCCTCGATGACTTTCCGGGCCGCCGCGTCAACGTCCTCGCCAGTCTTGCCAGGGCCAGCAGCCTTCCAGGCCGCGGTCTGAGCTTCGAACTCGATGTCGAAGACCTGCTTCATTTTGTCCGTCGGCGTACCCAGGACGAACGTGCGACTAATGTCGGAGCGGTATCCTTCTACCCCGCAGCCGCCGTCGAGAAGGAGAATCGTACCCTGCTCGATGACCTGAGGGGTGATCGACCCGTGAGGCAGTGCCGCCCACTGGCCGGTCTGCACGCTCGCGCTGCCCTGGAAGCCGAGGCGGCTGTGCGCAGTGCTGATGAGCCCGCCGACATCGCGTTGGGTCATCCCCTCTTCCATGGCCTCGTAGGCGGCCTTGTATGCGGTCAGGGTGACCTCATTCGCGAGCTTCATCAATTCGATCTCGTGCGCGTCTTTTACGCCACGGCAGCCGGCGCTGATCGGAGTCGCGCTCACGACCTGAAGGGCTGGCCCGGCTTCGGCGACACCGTTGCTGAACCGGAACTGCATGGTTTCCTCGGCACCGATACGGCCCGCTGCGAGACCACGATCCCGAAGACCTTCCACGACACGCATGTATGGGCTCTCGTGTTCCTCCCAAGTCCGGATCTCCGAATCTCCGAGCGGCCCGAGGGCGAGTTGTTCGCGCGCTCGGTCCTCCTCGAAAGCGGGCGACACTACGAAGGTGTCTCCGTTGACCGGGATCACCACGGCAAAGAGCCGCTCGCCCCCGCCCCAGCGGACGTTGGTGAAATACGACATCGACGTGCCGCCCGTCAGGAAGATGGCATCGAGGTCGTTCGCCCTCATCAGCCTCTTCGCTTTCTCAATGCGCCCCGCACGTTCCGCCATCGTAATCGGACTTGCTCGATCGGCCCATGAGGTCAGTCGTGCGATCGACGGGGGAAGGTCGTCGCCCTGGGTATGCGGCGCTGCCTGAGCGCCGGGCTCCGCGCAGCCGAGAGTAGCGCCGGCTGCTGCGGCCGAGGTAGTTCCGAGGAAGTGGCGTCGCGAGATCATGTGATTACTCCGTAATTCAGGCGCACCCGGGCGCCAGCGTGGGTCGAGCCGGGCATCATACGCTGGACTTCCGGACTCCACCACGCCTCAGAGTACACAAAATTTGAAAGATCGGAGGATCAGGACCCTGTCGCGGGGCCCTACGAATTCCCACGTTGTTGCTGGGTTGGGGGATGATGGACCGTGTTCTCAGGAGGATCTATGTCGCAGTTCTCACGCTACTTGCTTTCCATTTGCACCGTCGTGGTGCTTTCTGCGTGTGGTGGAGGTGAATCAGAAGTGCTTTCAACCGATGAAGATCGACCGCTCGAAGCTCTGCTCGCGCGAGCAGCGTCGTTTGAATTAGACACGGAGTACACGCCCCCACCCGGTGAAGCGCTGCATCACCAGACGGCAGGCTTCGCGAAAATTCTCTGCTCAGCGGTATTCATCACCGGACTGGAAGCGCGCGATGCGGCGGCGAATGTCGGAGGCTTTATCAGCCCTTTCGAGGAACGCCACCATGTCGTGGACACGGTCATCGATTACGACCGGCAAATGGTGTCGCTGACCTTGCCAGATGGTGTGGTCCGTTCTGCAAGGAAGTACGGCAACCAAGGGTGTGTGGCGCACCCGATCGGCGAAGACGAGATCTACTTCACTCCGAGTGACGTTGAACGGCAGCTGCCGCCCGCAGCGACGACGCCGTGGCCCATGGGCGACGTGCTCACGGATGATGCATGGCCGGCGGAGTTGGACATGGAGAAGGTCCAGGCGGCCCTGGATGTCGGGTTCGGGGCTTCGGACTCGCGTACCCTCGGCCTCATCGTGACCTACAAGGGTCGGATCCTCGGCGAGCGCTACGGAGATGGAATCGACATCCACACTCCGCTCGAGAGCTGGTCGATGACGAAGAGCCTGACCGGCACGCTGGTGGGCACGCTCATCGAGAAAGGTGCCTACGACCTGTGGGATCCCGCACCGATTCCCGAATGGCAGGGAGAGGGTGACGCGCGCGCTGAAATCAGGATTGGCGACATCATGCGGATGTCGAGCGGGCTGCGGATCAACGCGCCTGCCGATCCTGATTACGACGAGAGCATGTACGCGGATCACTACTACCTCTACACCGGGACGACAAACTCATACGAGTACGCGGCAACACGCCCGCAGCAGTGGCCTCCCAATACGATTGGGCGTTATCGGAACACCGACCCTGTCCTGGGCAGCTACCTTGTCCGTCTCGGCGCCGAGACGCTTGGCCAGGACTACCATTCGTTCCCGCAGCGGGCGCTCTTCGACAAGATCGGCATTCGTGACGGACTCATCGAGACCGACCCCCACGGGAACTTCCTTGGTCAGGGGCTCGCCTTCATGCCAGTCCGTGACTGGGCTCGGCTCGGAAATCTCTACCTCCAGGATGGCGTCTGGAACGGTGAGAGATTGTTGCCCGAGGGCTTCGTCGAGTACGCGTCGTCCGTAGCGCCGGCATGGGACGCAGACGGCCGCCGAGTATACGGAGGAGCGTTCTTCTGGGTGAATGGCGAGGGAGGCAGTGGACTCCCCGAGACGGCGTACAGCATGCGCGGCGCAGGTGGTCAGAGTACGACGATTATCCCGACGCACGACCTCGTGGTCGTGCGGATCGGGAAGTACACCGGCGCAGGCGCAGGCGGCGATGCTCTGAATGCGGCCTTCGCTATCTTGATGGATGCGGTGCCGCCGACGCGTTGAGCCTAAGTGGTACTCAATGATATAAGGGGGGCGGGGGACCCTCATGGGCCTTGCATGCTAAGGCACGAGTTCTAGGGACCGTGTCGGGGGAGGAGTAGTGAGGATCGGGGTCATGACAGGTGGCATTGTTGGCGGTCGGACTCGGTAGATACAATGCTGCAGCACGTCGCCCGAGACGTTCTGATGCCCCAGCGATCTTGCGTTTCGATGGTTTCATGAGGGTGTGTGCGTGTGGGATGAGCAGGCCCTGTATCCCGACAATATTGAGACAGAGCAGCGGTTGAACCGCCGCTGAGCCCTGAGTAGCTTTGGCGGCTCGGTGTCGTGGGATGGTTGCGGTACTGACTTGCAGGGCCTGTAGCTCAGTTGGTTAGAGCGCACGCCTGATAAGCGTGAGGTCGGAAGTTCAAATCTTCCCAGGCCCACTGTTGGAAACGGAAGCCCCGCTTGGTCTTAGGTGACTGGGCGGGGTTTTGCTGTATCAGGTTTGGCAGAGGTCTGCAGCAGAAACTGAAGCATAGAGTGGGTTCTTGGATCGGACAGGGGCCAGTCCCGGAAGTGCTTCTCCGCCCCTGGGCCTCGCGCTGGTGCGGCTTCTCCTGCGTCCCGACGCTGATTCCTTCGCGAGAAGCAATGGGGGTGTCCGTTCCGGCGCCTATTGGACCCATGTGACCCTGCAGCTTCCGACGGCCTCTCCCAGTTGCAGCCGCAGGGACCCGTGGCTCCGCATCATCA